>LGTG01000568.1 GCA_001190015.1 Candidatus Burkholderia crenata | reverse complement strand
GGCAACTTCACTGGCGACACGTCCGAGAACCTTATCCGTCGCGTCAATCACGTACCATTCACGCGTCACCTCATGG
Source organism: Candidatus Burkholderia crenata (assembly GCA_001190015.1). GTDB lineage: Bacteria > Pseudomonadota > Gammaproteobacteria > Burkholderiales > Burkholderiaceae > Caballeronia > Caballeronia crenata. Next base: position 1,150 of record LGTG01000568.1, on the reverse strand, counting down.
GCTTTTGCGGAAAACGTCTTCATGATCGATCCAAAAAATAATTCTGCCCTGCTTTGTCCCGCTTGTATGTTGGTGCGTATCGAGGCGCGTGCGAGCCCTCTCCCCGTTTCTCGTCCATGGGCATGGTGCGGATAGAGAGCGCTGGATTGTAAGGGAAATTTTGATGTGAAGTCAAAATTTCCCTGCTCGGCAACGAATACCCATCCTGCCGGCACACAAATCGACGCTAAAGCAGACGAAAAAAAGCCCGAGCCTTAGGCTCGGGCTGAATCCACCTAGGAGGAGGTGGAGGAGACGCTATATGTTTGTCGGATTGCGACAACCAGTGAGGGCAAGTATATGAAGTGCTCTTGTGCAAAGCAAGTAAATTTGTATAATAGGATTGAATTTCATAATGAAAAATACAAACACAAACCATCATCAATTATCTACCTAAATTTTAAAAGTTTAACAGGGGCAAATTTCGATCGAAACTCCTCATTCACCGTAGGGAAATCGCGGATTTGTCTTAGATATCGCAATGCAACATTGCTTCATGGCAAACGCACGCACTGCTGCGATTCCTACAATCAGCTAAAACGCTACAATCGACACGATTAGACAAGTGTCTTATGGCACCGGAGTTTTCTCATGGAATGCTTAGCTGGATGGGACAGGACGGCATGGCGTTTGCCGCGGAAACGGGCAGCGGTCATCTGGTCACAATGGACGGCGCGCCAGAAGGCGGTAGCCGCAACCTCTCGCCGCGGCCTATGGAAATGGTCTTGCTCGGCACTGGCGGTTGCACGGCGTACGACGTCGTGATGATCTTGAAGAAAAGCCACCAGGAAATTGCGGGCTGCTCGGTGACGCTCAAGGCCGAGCGCGCAAACGAAGACCCGAAAGTGTTCACGAAGATCCACTTCCACTTCACGGTAACGGGCAAAAATCTGAATCCCGCAACGGTTGAACGCGTGATCACGCTCTCGCACGACAAATATTGCTCGGCGTCAATCATGCTGGCGAAAACCGCCGAGCTGACGCATTCCTTCGATATCGTCGCGAGCTGAATTCCGGGCATCGAAGAAGAAACAAGAAATCGGCATAGGGTACGACCATAAGGCCGTACCACTGCCACACCACCCGGCATGCGGGTCCGCACCGGGACGGT
>LGTG01000567.1 GCA_001190015.1 Candidatus Burkholderia crenata | reverse complement strand
AAACTGATTGACACCTGGCCTACCCGGCGATGGCATCATCGGCCTCCCCCTGGTTTGTTGCGAGCCCCAGCCCCGCGGTCGCCCCTTTAACACCTCCAAATTTCGAGATGTTGCAACGACCGGTTAAATTCGCCTCTTCGGGCACTTCCTGAAGGGCGAGGACACCGGTTGGGACGGGCAGCCACCGGTGCAGCTTGACATCCGCCGTCCTGGTGAAAATTTCATCACCCGCGCCGAGCAGGAATGGCCACTGGCCCGCACGCAATGGACGCGCTACTACCTGGACGCCGAAGCGCGCAGCCTCACGACGCAACCGAAGCAAGCTGACTCGATCGAGTACGATGCCATGGGCGACGGAGTCACCTTCTCCTTGCCAGTCTCGGATCATGAGGTCGAGGTTACCGGGCCAATCGCGGCGAGAATGTTCCTGTCGTCCGAAACGACGGACGCCGATCTTTTCCTGGCACTGCGGTTGCACGATCCGAGCGGCACTAAAGTGCTGTTCGTCGGCACCAACGATTCGCGGGTATGCATCGGGCTCGGCTGGTTGCACGCCTCGCAACGCAAGCCCGATCACGAGCGTAGCCTGCCGTATCGCCCCTACCACACGCACGACGAAGAGTGGCAGTTGGTCCCCGGCGAGCCGGTCGAACTTCTGATCGAAATTTTGCTCACCTGCATCGTGATCTCCCCGGCTACCGGCTGGTGCTGAACATCCGCGGCAAGGACTACAAGCATGGCCTTGGCGACGCCAGAATGCCGGACGAACTCTACACGATGAAGGGGGTCGGGCTGTTTACGCATGCGGAGCCGAAGGACTGGCCGCCGGCCGTCTTCGGGGCGCAGGCCAAACGGTGGCGATGATTCCGATCATGCGCTCCAACGCACTCTACCCGCCGTTCGACAATCCGGCGTTCCGTCGCGGCTGGACCAGCATCTCGACTCAGATGCCGTTGTTCTACAACTTGCGCCGCACATGAGCCTGCCGTCGATGAGCGCTTGCACCGCTTCGTCCAGGAGGTCGTCCGGCTTCATTTCCGCCAATTCATTAAGTCATCTTTACTACAAACCAATCTGCTGCACGGAGTACAGCGTTGCCAGGAAATGTTCTCTAGCAGGCTGTTGAAAAGTGCCCCGTCATGACGACCGGCAGTGTT
>LGTG01000566.1 GCA_001190015.1 Candidatus Burkholderia crenata | reverse complement strand
TCGGTCGTCATGACGGGGCACTTTTCAACAGCCTGTTAAAGGATTCATAGCATGGCAAGCCTTTCAATCCGTGACGTGTACAAAACTTATGCGAACGGTGTCCCCGTTCTGAAGGGCGTGGACATCGACATCGAGGACGGTCAGTTCCTGATCCTCGTGGGCGGTTCGGGCTGCGGCAAATCGACATTGCTCAATATGATCGCCGGGCTGGAAACGGTCACCAAGGGCGACATCATGATCGACGGCAAGACGGTGAACAACCTCTCGCCGAAGGATCGCGACATTGCGATGGTGTTCCAGTCGTACGCGCTGTATCCGTCCATGACCGTGCGCGAGAACATCTCGTTCGGCCTGAACATTCGCAAGGTGCCGAAGGACGAACAGCAAGCGATCGTCACACGCGTGTCGGACACGTTGCAGATCCGGCATTTGCTGGATCGGAAGCCGGGCCAGTTGTCGGGTGGTCAGCGTCAGCGCGTGGCAATGGGCCGTGCACTCGCTCGCGATCCGGTGATGTTCCTGTTCGACGAGCCGTTGTCGAACCTGGATGCGAAACTACGGATCGAAATGCGCTCGGAGATCAAGCTGCTGCATCAGCGCCTTGGTACGACGATTGTGTATGTGACGCACGACCAGATCGAAGCCATGACGCTGGGCGACCGGATCGCGGTGATGAAAGACGGCGTGGTGCAGCAGTTCGGTGCGCCGCAGGATATCTACGACTCGCCGGCGAATCTCTTCGTGGCGGGCTTCATTGGCGCGCCGCCAATGAATTTCATCGATGGAAAGCTGGTCGAGGCCGGCTCGGGTATCGGGCTTGAGATTGATACGGGCGTGTCGCGAACCGTGTTGAACCTGCCGTTCGATGCGGCTTCAGTACGCTGCAAGGTCGGACAGAATGTGATTCTTGGGCTGCGGCCGGAGCGGATCACCGATGCACGCAGCGCGCATAACGTGGAAGACGCACGGTTGCAGCCTATTGAAGTGAAGATCGATGTGATCGAACCTACGGGTCCGGATACGCTGGTGTTCACGCAGGTGAACGGCAAGCGCATGGTAAGCCGCGTACACCCGGCGAGCAACCCGCAGCCGCTGACGAACATGACGCTGTTGTTCGATGTATCGAAGGCCATATTGTTTGATTCGAAGCCGGAAGAACGGTTGGCTTGAAGGGCTCCGGTCCGGTGAATGAACGAAGGGCCGCGAAAAGCAGCCCTTCGTTCATTCAGCTCGACCATCACCACCCGTACTTGAGCCCCAGACGCACAGCATAGGCGTGATAGCTCTGTGCGCCCCATGCCCTTGCAATTACCCATATTTTTCTACGATTCTCTAT
>LGTG01000565.1 GCA_001190015.1 Candidatus Burkholderia crenata | reverse complement strand
TACGGCGCCGGGCCGGCGTGCCTGCCCCCTGCCCGCCAAAACCACTCGGCAAACCCGCAATTCAGCAGCAAATCGCATGTCAAACAGCAAATTGCATGTGCAAACCTCTTGAACACTGCTTCGGTCGTCATGACGGGGCGCTTTTCAACAGCCTGCTAAAGGCACCGACATTAGTCGATACTCCGAGCGAGAACTCGACGCAGTTGCGAACGCGCTTAATTGCAGACCACGCAAAGCCCTCGATTGGAAGACACCAGCCGAGGCGTTTGAAGAGTTAATATTCGCAACCTAAATGATGGTGTTGCAACGACTGCTTGAACCTAAGCGGCATGCCGGATTTGCCAACTGAGAGATCAACTGCTGATGACGTCCCCGCGCGGTCCCCACCGATCCTGGCGCGGGGAGTGCATTGTGAAACGCATTGGCAGCATGAAATGCGCCGTAGTACGCGCGACTGCACACCGCGCGATACTGCGGTTCGTCTAAAGCGCGCTTCAGCAACTCTGCAGCGCAGTCGACCAGCTCTCGAGGCGTGGAACTCACGATGCCGCCGCTTCAAAGACGACGTTGAATGCAACGTTCTTGCTGATACCCGCTTTATCTTCAGCTCTCGCTAATTCCACGTTCATATCAACAAACGCTTTTTCGGCCCCAACGGGTACCGCGAGAGAGTAAGTGACGCCGCTAAAAAAGTCGTCCGCCGACGTTACGAGCACCGATGCGTTCGGCCGGATCTGATGGCGCCGCAGGACCACATCGGCCACGTTGAGCTGCCGCCCGATCTGTTGATCCGAGATTCCGGCATGACGAAGAATGGCGTTAACCTTCGTGACTTCCTGGACTTGATTCTCGTCCCATTTGATGCGCATTTCTCTAGCCCTCTCGATGAACGAAGCTGCTTGCCCAATCGCGCCGGCTTTGTAGCCGTCCCAGCGTGAAGTTAACCTGTTTCAGGATGTCCTGCTTAGGTTCAAGCAGTCGTTGCAACACCATCATTTAGGTTGCGAATATTAACTCTTCAAACGCCTCGGCTGGTGTCTTCCAATCGAGGGCTTTGCGTGGTCTACAATTAAGCGCGTTCGCAACTGCGTCGA
>LGTG01000564.1 GCA_001190015.1 Candidatus Burkholderia crenata | reverse complement strand
AAATGATGGTGTTGCAATGACTGCTTGAACCTAAGCACCCTGCGCGCCGCCTTCGAAACGAACCAGCCCGTTCTCGATGCAATACTGGATTCCCTGCATGTAGCAGGTTTCAAAATGCAGGCCCGAGATGAATTCCTTCGTGCCCCAGTAGCGGCCGAACATAATCATGTTCAGCGCGCACGCAAGCCGCTGGCCGTCCGCTTCGGCGGTCACAAGCAAAACGCTGTCGGGCGCGGCCGCGTGGATCCGGCCGAAGAATTCGCGCGACAGATACGGCGAATTCCAGTGCTCGCGATAGGTATTTTCATAACACGCGTAGAAGAAATCGAGGGCTTCCTCGTCTATTTCTGCGCCGCGCAGCCACATGTAAGTGACGATCGACTACGCGTCGACGATCCTGCTTCACCTTCTTGCGCTTGTCGTGGCTCATGGTGGCGAGGAATGCGTCGAAGCTGCCGTAACCGCCGGGGGCGCTGGGTGCGTTCTCCCAGTGAAACTGCACGCCTTCGCGCAGCATGTAGCCGGCTTCGGTCAGAGCTTCGAGATCCTGCTCTTGCGGAAACAGCACGTGTAGCGACGAGAGCTCCAACTGCTTGGTCAACTCGATCGCGCCGCGAGCGAGCATCACGCGCTCTTCGTGCGTGGCGGCGATCAGGCACGGCCCGCTCACTGGCGAAAACGGTACCGCCGATAATTCCTTCGGATAGTATTCAAGGCCATTTCGCTCGAAGGCGTCGACCCACGCGTGATCGAAGACGTACTCGCCGCGAGAGTGTTTCTTGAGGTATAGCGGCATGGCGCCGGTTAGCTTGCCGTCCCGCTTGAGCAGCAGGAAATGCGGACGCCAGCCGGTGCGGGCGACCGCGCAGCCCTTGTCCTGCAACGCCGGCAGGAATTGGTACCGGACGAATGGATTGTCACCGGCGAGACGGTTCCATTCCTCCGGGGTCACGGAATCGAGCGAATCGACCACATGTAATGTATTTCGACCTTGCGGTTCAACGGGCTTACTTCGCTTCGGGCTTGTTCGGGCTGACTGCAGGGCGCTTGGTTCAGCACGGAACAGTTCTTAGGTTCAAGCAGTCATTGCAACACCATCATTTAGGTTATGAATATTAACTCTTCAAACGCCTCGGCTGGTGTCTTCCAATCGAGGGCTTTGCGTGGTCTGCAATTAAGCGCGTTCGCAACTGCGTCGAGTTCTCGCTCGGAGTATCGACTAATGTCGGTGCCTTTAGCAGGCTGTTGAAAAGCGCCCCGTCATGACGACCGAAGCAGTGTTCAAGAGGTTTGCACATACATCAAGAGGTTTGCACATGCAATTTGCTGCTAAATTGCGGGTTCGCCGAGTGGTTTTGGCAGGCAGTGCGCAGGCACGCCGGCCCGGCGCCGTA
>LGTG01000563.1 GCA_001190015.1 Candidatus Burkholderia crenata | reverse complement strand
GGTGGCTATCTGGCCCGAGCCAATGATCTTCCTCCGGGCAATATCATTGTCTAGCGAGGATTGGTAAGGCTTACAGATATCCTGCTCGGTTTCGAACTCGCCGAAAAATATGGGTAATTGCAAGGCTCGCGCCGGGCTGACCATCCGTATAGCGCAGCAACGCTTGCGCCAATTGATCTGGCATATCCGACCTTTCCTTTTCACGTTGGAACCACGATTGAATGTATCTCTATCGCTAGGAATAGGCAAGAAAACGGAGTGTTTCGGCATTCCAATAGCAGCCTTTGGCCGTCACAATGAGTGAACGTAACCAACCGCGATATACGCGATTCCAACAGGAAGATCAGCTATGCAAAATAGTAAACTTGCGATCGTCACCGGCGGCAGCCGGGGAATTGGCCGTAACACTGTCCTCTGTCTCGTCAAGCGAGGGGTCCGCTCACTATTCACCTACAACTCGAATCGTGCAGAAGCCGACAAGGTCGTCGCGCTAGCCGCGGAGGCTGGCGCGCAGGCAATCGCGCTGCAGCTCGACACGGGCAATGTTGCCACGTTCGACAGCTTCGTTGGTCATGTGCAGGAAGCGCTTGTCGAACTGAAAGTTGAGTGTTTCGATTACCTCGTCAACAATGCCAGCACCTCATCCAACGCCAGCCTTGAGACCATAACTGAAGTAGAGATGGACGGGCTCTATAACGTTCACTTCAAGGGCGTGTTGTTCCTGACGCAAAAATTGCTGCCGCTCATGAACGACGGCGGCCGCATCGTGAACATTTCCTCGGGACTGGCTCGTTTCGCCTTAGGTTCAAGCAGTCGTTGCAACACCATCATTTAGGTTGCGAATATTAACTCTTCAAACGCCTCGGCTGGTGTCTTCCAATCGAGGGCTTTGCGTGGTCTGCAATTAAGCGCCTTCGCAACTGCGTCGAGTTCTCGCTCGGAGTATCGACTAATGTCGGTGCCTTTTGTGAACGGCGGTCAGAAAGCGACGCCAGATGGCGGCGTCGATCAGAAATGCGAAACGATCTTGTTCTGCAGAACGGTCTTTTGACGACCAGCAGAGGTGCCGATAAGCAGGAGCCCGAAGGGCGAGTGCAGGCGCGCCCGGTGCAGCTCGTTTCTTAAG
>LGTG01000562.1 GCA_001190015.1 Candidatus Burkholderia crenata | reverse complement strand
GGCTCGGTCGTCATGACGGGGCGCTTTTCAACAGCCTGTTAGGGGCAAGCGAATCGAAGATTGGTAAAAAAGCCGTTTCAACGTGAGTTGGAACGGCTTTTCTCTTTATTAAAACGGTTTCGACCGGTCTTACCTCTCCGTCACCCGGTTAACACATCATCCGTCGACGGAACGACGGAACAATACCGCGCAGATGAAAAACGGCACGATGGCATAGGCTGCAAGCACGGCCAAATGTAGCACGACATGTTCTGCCGGCCGATCGAGCATCGCGGGCCGGATCAGCGCGACCGCATGAGACAACGGCAACAATAGCGAGACGTTTTGCGCTACCGCCGGCAATTGCGTGAGCGGGAAAAACACGCCGGACAACAGCAACATAGGCGTGAGCGCGAGCGTCTGGTAGAACATGAAGAAGTCGTAACTCGGCGCCACCGCGGTCACGATCATCGCCGTGCTGGAGAACGCCAGACCGGTCAGGACAATCACGGGCAACGCATAAAGCATTGTCGGAAAACTCGCGTAGCCGAGCACGCCGGCCACCAGCATGATCGCCCCGCCGGAAAGCACCGACTTGCTCGCGGCCCACACAATTTCCGCGAGCACGATGTCGCCCAAAGTCAGCGGCGTATGCATGATCGCTTCCCACGTGCGCTGCACATGCATGCGCGAGAAGCCGGAGTACATGGCCTCGAAACTCGCCGACATCATCACGCTCGACGCTACCGTACCTGCCGCGAAAAACGCGATGTACGAAACGCCGTCCACGTGGCCGACCATCAGGCCAAGCCCAAGACCCAGTCCGAACAGATAAATCATGGGATCGGCGAGGTTGCCGAACATCGACGCAATCGCGAGTTTTTTCCAGACGAGATAATTCCGACGCCAGACCGACATCCAGTTCGATGCGTTCACGGGCATCGCGCTCAGGAGCGGCTCGCGTTGAGGCTTGCGTTGAGACTTACCCACCGCGTGGGTTGCACACGCAGGCGAAGCGGGAGACTCAGGGGACTCAGCGGTGTTCACATTCGGTTCGCTCGACATCGATCAGTCCACCATCTCGCGCCCGGTCAGGCGCAAAAACACATCTTCAAGATTTGCCGGCCGGTGCAGATAACGCACGCCGGGCCGTCCCTTTACTCGCTGATGCACGGGCGCGGGGTCATCAACGAAACAAAACAGCGTTTCACCGCTGATTTCCATACGGCCGACGAATGGCAGGAGTTCTTCGCGAAGGGCTTGCGGATCGGGACCGTAGATCTCGATCACGTCGCAGCCGATCACCTGCTGGATCAGGTCGTCGGGTTTGCCTTCCGCTACCTTACGGCCTTCCTCGATCACGCACAGCCGATCGCAAAGCCGTTCGGCCTCCTCCATGAAATGCGTGGTGAGCAGAATCGTCTTGCCGCGTGCAAGCAGCGAGCGCAGCCGTCCCCAGATCAGGTGCCGCGCTTGCGGATCGAGTCCGGTGGTCGGTTCGTCCATGATCAGCACGTCGGGATCGTTCACGAGTGCGCGCGCGAGCGTGAGCCGACGCTTCATTCCGCCCGACAACTCGCCGACCCGCGCGTTCGCCTTGCTCTCGAGCCGGGCGAATTCGAGCAGCGATGGCACAACGGCTTCAATCTCGCTGCCGCTCATGCCGAAATAACGGCCGAATACGAGCAGGTTTTCGCGGACGGTGAAGTCAGGATCGAGGTTGTCGAATTGCGGCACCACGCCCACGCGGCGCCGGGCATAACGGGCGCGGCCGGGAATGGGTTCGTCCACAAGACGGATCGTGCCTGCATCCGGCGCGGTCAGGCCGAGCAGCATCTTGAGCGTGGTCGTCTTGCCCGCGCCGTTGGGGCCAAGCAGGCCGAAACACTCGCCGGGCCGGACGTGAAACGACAGGCCGTTGACGACGGTCTTGTCACCGTAATGTTTTTCGACGTCGACAAATTCGATCGCCGGATTTCCCGGCGCGGCAGTCGTGCGGTTTGCGTCGGCGGGTAACACTGCTGCATCTGACATGCGCGAACTCAGGTGTTGGGTCGGAAGTTGGCTCTGAAGACAAGCTGACTAGTTTAATCGATTGCACCAGCGAGGCGCGTCCCTCTGTGTGAACTGCACTGCGGGTGCGCCCGCGGCCCGGGTTTTGTTGCCCGCCCCGGGCCCACGGGGCAGAATCTGCAAGACTATGACGACCGTTTTTTGATGCCCTTTGCTGCCCTTGCGCAGCGCGGAGAACTACCATGGCGAGCTACCGAAAAATCCTGTTGTGTTACGACGGCTCCCGCGAAGGGTGCAAGGCGTTACGTGACGGCGCGAATCTGGCGCTTGACCTGAAAGCCGAAACACATGTGCTTGCCGTTGTGGATATGCGCTCTAGCATCGCCCAAAGCGCCGGCCTCCTCACCGATATGGCGTGCGGCCGTTTCGAAGGCGCCGCCCGCGACATCTTGCGGGAAGGCGTGGAGTGACTGACCGAACGGGGTGTTTCGGCGCAGGGCCACTTTGCGTTCGGTCATCCTATCGATGAAATTGCGGGGCTCGCGCAGAGCTTGCAGGTGGATCTGGTGGTAGTGGGACACCGGTGCCGCACGGGTCTGGCGCGCTGGTGGATGGGCTCGGGCAACACGCCGCGATGCCTGCGAAAGCCGAAGCGAATGTTTGATGCGGCTGAGAGCGTGCTGACGGCGGGCGCGGAGCAACAAGCAGCCAAGCCGGGTTCGCTATTTATTGTTAGCGGCGGTGCAAATCCGACACTAAACGGCGGCGTTGGGTTGAATAGAAGCGAAGTTGACCAGGGGCCGTTGCTGCTAGCCCGTGGTTGTCGGCCTGCTCGTGCTCAGAATGGATCGTCGACATCGGTCAGGCGAGCGTTCACGGGAGGTGCGCGTTGTTCGCGTTTTAGCTCGTGCTGCGAGCTGGTAGTGCGTGCAGATCCGCTCGCGTAGATCCTCGATGAGTTCGACGATGGCGAGCCCTTGCTCGGCGGACCAGTCCCGGAAGGGGGGGGGTGGGGGGGG
>LGTG01000048.1 GCA_001190015.1 Candidatus Burkholderia crenata | reverse complement strand
GGTGCAATCGAGGCACGGCCGGTGTCGGCATAGATGACGCCAAACAGCCCGTTGAGCCGTTTCAACGCTTCGTTGATCAGCAGTCGAATTGGTCTCAGCGGGTGATCCGCCGGGACGAAATCCTCCAGCTTGACCGTAGTAAACAGAGGTTCTTGCATCTCATCCAATCCGCGCATCGCATCCATCGCCAAAGATTATGAACACGATATCCATAACTCTTGTCCCTCAAACCCCGCTTACACGGGACCCAATTTCAGCAGCCTGTTAAGATTTTCCGGCCGATGTTCCGCGAGCTCTTCAAGCCGGCCACGCAAACGCTGGCAATATTCACGCGGTTCGGCGAGACCATCGACGTGATCGATTCTCACGCCGTCGATCAGCCCTTCAGTGAACAGCCGGAAAATCAGCGCATGCGATGCCTCGAACACTTCAGGGCACTCGACGCGCATGCCGCCGAGCGTGCTGACGTCGAAGAAACGGCGCCAGTTCACTTTATCCGCGGCGGTGCGCCACCACGCGAGCCGGTAATGCTGCCGTTCCAGCAACCGATGCAATCGGTCGCGGCCAACGGGGTTATCGCCGGAATGCGCTTGCACGGCGGCGTCAATGGCTTGCTTACCCTCGGCGGTGGCCGCGTACTCTTTCAAAGCGTCAAAGCGGCTCGCGCTTCGTCTGCGCGCGGCTGGTCGCCGGGTTGCGTGGACAGCCCCGTGAAGCGCTGCGCCATGTCGGACGCTTGGTCCTGCAACACCGACGTGTAGTCGAGCGGACTCACCGGAAACGTGTGCGCGTAGTACACGATCTTGAAGCAGCCTGCATCGGCATAGAATACGAGCTTGATCTTGCCGCCCTGCAATTCTTCGCCATACGCTGCACCCAGGAATGGCGCGAGCACTTTGCCGCGTAACGCGGGATCGGGCGAATGCCAGTCGATGGCGAAATAGCACGCATGCGCTGCGTGCCGTCCCCATTCGAGGATGTCCATCCACCAGAGGTTTTCCGACCCGCCCACGCCCATGTGATTCGGCACCACGTCCACGATCAGACCCATCTGGTACGCACGCAGCTTCTCGACGAAGCGCCTCAGGCCTTCTTCACCGCCAAGTTCCGGATTGACACGGATGTAGTCCACGGTGTCGTAGCCATGCGTCGAGCCGCTGGTCGCTGTCGTGATCGGTGATAAATACGCGTGACTGATCCCGAGCGCGGCCATGTAGTCGACCTGGCGCGCGGCGTCGTCGAAGGTGAAATCCTTATTATGTAGCTGCAACCGGAGCGTGGAACGGTCATGGTGTCAGTCGGTGGGTGAAAAGTTATGCGTCGTGGCCGCCTTCGTCCTGGCGGATTTTTGCGGGCCTGGTCGACAGCAAGCAGGCTGTCGAAGAACGAATCGTCATCGAAGAGTTCGGATACAGGTACAGCCAGTCGCCGGCGCCAGTTCGGATGCTCGTCGATGGAACAGGGCAGGTTCGGCATCTCGGCGAGCGCGAATAAATCTTCCAGCGGGTAGATCGCGAGCGGCGTGGGCGTGGATGCCACGAACGCAAGCGCTTCGTCTACCGGTGCGTTCTGCGGGGAGATATCGACGGGCACGGAGACATCGGGCGCGGCGACACCGGCTTCCTGAAAGACAGACCACAGCAATTTACGGTCCTCGCCGCGCTCCGTCTGGGCCAATTCGACAGGGTCCTGTCCATCCGCTCGCGCAGCTGTCTGGCCGATCTTCGAACGCCACACAATGTCCCACAATGTCCTCGCCAATCCACCAGCCGGTGACCGTCGGCAGGTCGTGCGTGGTGGTGGTCGCGGCCACGTCGTGATCCCAGTCGGCCGGCGCCTTGAAGCCCGGGCCTTTTTCCGCGCGTTCGAACCAGAGCACGTGGATGCCGAGCAGACCGTGTTCCTGTAAACGTTCCCGAAAGCCTGGCGGAACCGTGCCCAGGTCCTCACCGATCACGATGGCTTTATGCCGCCACGACTCGAGCGCGATCAGCCGCAGCAGGTCGTCGAGCGGATAACGCAGGTACGCGCCGTTCTTCGCGCTTTCGCCGTCGGGCACACGAACCAGAAACGCCGCAAGCCGAGAATGTGGTCAATACGGATAACGCCCGCGAGCGTGAACACGGCACGCAGCATATCGATAAACGCCGAAAAACCCTGCGCGCGCATCGCGCGGGGCGAGAACATGGTGAGGCCCCATGACTGTCCGGCCTGGTTGAACAGATCAGGCGGCGCACCAACCGAAACGCCCTGCAGCATTTCATCGCGATACGACCACGCGTGGCTGCCTGCGCTGTCGCAATCCACGGCCAGATCTGCTACGATCGCCATGCTCGAGTCGCGTGCGACGTGCTGGGAATGCGACAAGCCCTTGGCCGCGAGCCATTGTGCAAACAGGAAAAAATCGACTTCATCCTTGTGCGCAGCGGCGAATTCCGCAACGGCCGCGCGGCGCGGATTACGCAATTCTTCGGCCCAGTTGCGCCAGTGGCCTTCGTTGGCTTCCTTCAATTGCGCTGCCTGCAGTGCCTCGAAGCGTGCGTGATCTTCCAGCGCGCGTCCGCCGCGTTTCACGAAGCGGGCGAAGTCCTTGTGCAACGTATCGCTTTCTTGTCCGTTGAACTGCGCGAACAACGCGCGCAGCACGGCCAGTTTGGCCGTCATCACGCGCGACCAGTCGATTAGCTGAAGCGCTTCGAGATGGGCGAATTCATCGGCGACACCGGCTGTTTTTATGGCCGCTTGTGCCGCCTCCACGCCCAGCACTGCCGCAGGATCGATGTGTGCGATGTTCAGGAACAAGCGCGACGAAGGCGAATACGGGCTGAATTTATGCGGCTCGGCGCTGAACATGGCGTGCATCGGGCTGATCGCGATTGCGTGACTGTCGCGCTGGGCGCTCTCGGCGGCCAGTGTCGCGAGCGCGGAGAAGTCACCCACACCGCCGTCGCCTACGTGCCGCAGGCCGTACACCTGCGCGGCTACGCCCCCACATCGGCGTGGCTGCACCACCGGGTTCGAGCTCGCGCCAGGCGTCGCCGATGGTGTAGCAGCGTGCCGGCGCCACCGCGAGCGTCATGTGCTGTTCGTTGATCACAAGCGTGTGATAACCCGGCTCGGAGATGGGCGAAAGCAACGCGGTTGCCCCTTTCGGCGAGGTAAACCGCCCGTCGATCACCGTGCCGCTTTCCATTTCGATCCGGTATCGCACGCCTGTTTTCACGGCCGCCATCGGCAGGGAAATCCCACGATCGACTTCCGCGGTCATCAGCGGCGGCAACTTGCGCCCGAACAATTCGGCGTCGAGCGTCGCCGCGCTCTGCTTGAGTTGTGTGGCATTGCCGCAAGGCGGCCGAGGCGTTCCAGCAGCACTTTCAGCGTCTCTTCCGGCACGCGCCGGATCTGCTTGTGCGCGTCCTGCCACTCGACCTTGAAACCGGTCTTGGCAGCAAGCGCCTCGATGGCGCTGGGGGTTTTATCCGGCGTAGCCGGGGTGTTGATGGTCGTGCTCACGAGGTTTTCCCCGACGCTTTGACGCGGTGGGCGTCATGATTGAACGCGGCGTCGGCGAAATCGCCTGTCAGCCACGCGACAAAAGTCTCGGCGCCCAGCTCGCCACGATCCGCTGCATCGCGGGCACGCGCGCAAGCTTCTGGATCGGCTGGTCGCTGTAGGCGCCGTAATAACTCTCGTCCTCGCCGGTCAGCAAGACGTGCAGCGTGTTGTGAGAGTCGTCGCTCCATTGCGCGTTGAAATGCGATTCGAGCAGATTCGATGCGTTGTGCTCGTTCTCCAGCACCAGATGCACGTGCCGGCCCGCTTCCACCGACGAACGCACGCGATCCGACAGTCGCGGCAGCCACGGGTCGTCGTTGATGGCGTGGACGGCGTCGAGGCGCAGGCCATCGAAGCGATATTCCATCAGCCAATACAGCGCGTTGTCGAAGAAGAAGTCGCGCACTTGTGGGCGTTCGAAATCGATCGCCGGACCCCACGGCGTATTCACGCCTTCGCGGAAGAACGACTTGGCATACGCGCTCAGATAGTTGCCGTCCGGGCCGAAGTGGTTATAGACCACATCGAGGAAGACCATGAGGACGAAGCCATGCGCGGTATCGATGAGCGTCTTCAGTTCGCCGGGCGTGCCGTACGCCGAGTCGGGTGCGTAGGGCAGCACGCCGTCGTAACCCCAGTTGCGGCTGCCGCTGAAGTCATTGAGCGGCATCAGTTCGATAGCCGTCACGCCGAGGTGCGCGGATTCCTTCAGGCGGCGCGTCACGCCAACATAACCGCCCATTGCGCCGACGTGCACTTCGTAAAGCACGGTCTCTTCCCACGGCCGGCCATGCCAGTTCGTGTTTTCCCAGCGATACGCCCGCGGGTCGATCACTTCGCTCGGACCGTGGACGTCATCGGGTTGGAAACGGGAGGCCGGATCCGGCACCGCGAGATCCGCACTGATCCGGTACCGATAACGCGTGCCTGCGCCGCCTTCGGCGAGCGCTTCGAACCAGTCGCCGCCGGTGGGGGTCATGTCGATGAGCGTTGCGGCCGCGCGCTCTCCATTGGGAGCTCCAAGGCGCCCAGAAGCGATAATGCGCGTGGCCCGGCATCGGTGACATGGGCGCCGAAGGGCAGGCAATAGGCATGGTGATGCTTGTGCGGATCGATTGGGGTTTCGGACATGATGTGTGTGCCTTCAGTGCGCTTGTCAGATACTTTTCGTGGGCCTGCCCGGCGTTCTTGCGTGACGTTTTCAAACCGTCTTTGAGCCGTTCAATTTTCCTCCTTTGCGGGCGGTATGGCTTCGGGCGCTTTCCAGGGTTCCGCTGTCCGTCGCGGTCCGATCGTGCCCGGGTCCGGCGGCAACGCTGAGAGCCGCGGCCCCTCGTGGGCGCCGGCCATCCAGACGGCCTGCCAGTCAGCGTCCCCCGTGGGCTGTGCCAGCAGCACGACCACACTGTGCGCCTGCACGTCCAGTTCCGCGCCGATCAGCGGGTACTGCAGCGCGTCGGGCGCAGCAGTATCCATGAGCACATTCCATTCCAAGTGCGGTGCCGGCGGGCAGAAGGTCAGCGCTTGCGCCGACCCGTTCATCATGATCAGGATGACATCGACTTCCCCGTTCAGGCCGGGCCCTGCGCGGCGCAGTGTCAGCGCACCTCCTTTCGGGGGCCTGCCACGCGTCGATAGTCAGCGCCGCGCCGCGTTCGTCGAACCAGCTGATGTCGTAGAGACCCGGCAGCACTTCGCGATCGCCGTGGAGAAAGCGCATTTCCCGCAACAGCGGGTAGTTTTTGCGCAGCGCTATCACGCGGGGGACGAAGTCGGTCATCGCGCGGCCTTCGGGCGATTCCGCTTGCCCCCAGTCGGTCCACGAAATTTCGTTATCCTGGCAATATGCGTTGTTGTTGCCGCGTTGCGTGCGGCCGAATTCGTCGCCGCCTTAGGTTCAAGCAGTCATTGCAAAACCATCATTTAGATTGCGAATATTAACTCTTCAAACGCCTCGGCTGCGTGACCAGCTAACGCCGGCCCATTCTTCAGTCGCGCACCGGAGCCGAGGCTGTGCGCAATGCTATCGCCGCGAAGATGGCCATGCTGCCTGATTACTTATGCAAATCGCTGACTTGGGATCAGGGAGCCGAAATGGCGCAGCACGCGCAGCTAAAGATCGACACAGGTTTGTCGATTTATTTCTGTGATCCACGAA
>LGTG01000003.1 GCA_001190015.1 Candidatus Burkholderia crenata | reverse complement strand
CGCCCCATTTAACGCCTCCAAATTTCGAGATGTTGCAACGACCGGTTGAATTCGCCCACACCTCAAGCGTGTGTCACCTGACTTCAGTCATCGCTACTACCCTGTCACTCGACCTCGACCGCTTCCGGATTCGGATTGCGCGGCACCGGACTTTCATCAAACGTGAGCGCCACCTTGCCGTTCTCGTCAACGTCTACCGTCACACGCCCGCCCGACATCAGCTTGCCGAACAGCAGTTCGTCCGCCAAGGCACGGCGGATCGTGTCCTGGATCATGCGCTGCATGGGGCGTGCACCCATCAGCGGGTCGAAACCGTGCTTCGCCAGATGCGCGCACAAGCTGTCGGTGAAGACCGCGTCGACCTTCTTCTCATGCAACTGATCTTCCAGTTGCATCAGGAATTTGTCGACCACCCGCATGATGATTTCTTCGTCCAGCGAGCGGAAGCTGATGATCTGGTCCAGACGATTGCGGAACTCAGGCGTGAACATCCGCTTAATATCGGCCATTTCGTCGCCGGTTTCCCGACGATTCGTGAAACCAATCACCGACTTCTGCATGGCTTCGGCGCCCGCATTCGTCGTCATGATAATGATGACGTTGCGGAAATCCGCCTTGCGGCCATTGTTATCGGTCAGCGTGCCGTAGTCCATCACCTGCAGCAGCACGTTGTAGATATCCGGATGCGCCTTTTCTATTTCGTCGAGCAACAGCACGCAATGCGGCTTCTTCGTGACGGCTTCTGTCAGCAAACCGCCTTGATCGAATCCGACATATCCCGGCGGCGCACCGATCAGCCGGCTGACCGCATGACGCTCCATGTACTCGGACATGTCGAAGCGCAGCAATTCGATACCCAGCGTAAACGCCAGTTGCTTGGCCACTTCCGTCTTGCCGACGCCCGTCGGGCCCGAGAACAGGAACGCGCCAATTGGCTTGTCCGTCTTGCCGAGACCCGCGCGCGCCATCTTGATAGCGGCGGCGAGTGCATCAATCGCCTGATCCTGACCAAACACCACGCTCTTCAGGTCGCGATCCAACGTCTGCAACTTGCTACGATCGTCCACTGACACGCTTTGCGCCGGCACGCGCGCGATCTTCGAGATGATCTCTTCGATCTCGTTCTTGCCAATAGTCTTCTTCTGCTTCGACTTCGGCAGGATGCGTTGCGCCGCGCCCGCTTCGTCGATCACGTCGATAGCCTTGTCGGGCAGATGCCGGTCCGTGATAAAGCGTGCCGACAACTCAGCCGCCGCGGACAGCGCACCCGACGAATACTTCACGCCGTGGTGTTCTTCGAAACGCGACTTGAGACCGCGCAGGATCGCGATAGTCTGCTCGACGGTCGGCTCGGCAACGTCGACTTTCTGGAAACGACGCGACAACGCTGCATCTTTTTCGAAGATCCCGCGATATTCCGTGAACGTGGTCGCGCCGATGCACTTCAACTGACCCGACGACAGCGCCGGCTTCAGCAGATTCGATGCATCCAGCGTGCCGCCGGACGCTGCGCCCGCGCCAATCAGCGTGTGAATTTCGTCGATGAACAACACCGCGTGCGGGCGTTCCTTCAACTCCTTCAGCACCGTCTTGAGGCGTTGCTCGAAATCGCCACGGTATTTAGTACCGGCCAGCAATGCGCCCATGTACAGCGAATACACCTGGGCGTCCGCGAGAATATCCGGCACATCGCCGCAGGTGATGCGCCAGGCGAGCCCCTCTGCGATAGCGGTTTTACCGACGCCGGCCTCACCAACCAGCAGCGGATTGTTCTTTCTGCGACGGCACAGCACCTGCACCACACGCTCGACTTCCAGTTCGCGGCCAATCAGCGGATCGATCTTGCCGTCCTTTGCGAGCTGGTTCAGGTTCTGCGTGAACTGCGCAAGCGGCGTTTCCTTTTGCGCAGCCGCGTCTTCCGCTTCGGGATTCGCGTCACTGCTGGCCTTCGCGGCGTCGCCCGTATTCGTCTTCGCGATGCCATGCGAGATGAAATTGACGACGTCCAGGCGCGTCACTCCCTGCTGTTGCAGGTAGTAGACGGCATGTGAATCCTTTTCACCGAAGATAGCGACAAGCACGTTCGCGCCGGTCACTTCTTTCTTACCGTTCGATGTCGATTGCACGTGCATAATCGCGCGCTGAATCACGCGCTGAAAACCAAGCGTCGGCTGGGTATCGACGTCGTCCGTGCCGGGCACGGTCGGGGTGTTGTCGTGAATGAAATTGCGCAGGTTCTGACGCAAATCTTCAATATTTGCTGCGCATGCGCGTAACACTTCAGCCGCGGTCGGGTTGTCCAACAAGGCCAGTAAAAGATGCTCGACCGTAATGAACTCGTGCCGCGCCTGACGTGCTTCCATAAACGCCATGTGTAGACTGACTTCCAGTTCCTGGGCAATCATGCTTCCTCCATCACACACTGCAGCGGATGACCCGCTTGCCTCGCGTGGCTAACGACTTGCTCAACTTTGGTCGACGCGATATCCCGCGTATAGACCCCACAAACTCCCCTGCCTTCGCGATGAACCTTCAGCATGATTTGCGTCGCAGTCTCACGATCTTTATTGAAATGTTCCTGCACGACAAACACGACGAATTCCATCGGCGTGAAGTCGTCATTCAGCAGCACCACTTTGTACATGGACGGCTGTTTCAGCTTTTGCTCCTGCCGCTCCAGTACGGTGCCATCCTGCTTGTTGGGATTGATCGCCATGCACTCATTCTAAACAACTCGGACAGGCTCGCCATCTCACCAAAACTCCGTTCGTCGTGAGAACCGAACGGGGTCGCCGCACACTTCGCGCAACCTGTCGCTTGCTGAATTCCGCCAGCCTTTGTGACACAGGCGAGCCCTCTTGAAACATCGTTAAATCCAGTATCGCACAGCTCTCAAAAAAACGAATTGTCCATGCGGATGCGGACGGCCGCGCTCTGCCGCTGCGGCTGACTTTGCGGCTGATTGAGTGACCCAGTTGTTCGAATGACTCGTGCGACTTACTCCTGCAACCCGCTGCGGCTATGGGTGGCAGCCGCCTGTTGCCTGTACTACTCATGTGCGTCGATTATGCGACTTTTCAAGATGGAGTGCTTGTGCGGCGGGATACGCGCAAAGCGGGAAAAACCCTTGAAATGAGGTCTTTTACAACGTCTTCAGCACCATCTCAAAATTTTCTTGACACTTGATTTAAGAGATTAAACAATCAACTCGGTACTTTCTTCCGACGTGGTTCAGGTGAAGAAAGGCCGCGGTGAGCTTGTGAGGAGGGGGCGGTTCACACATTGTGGGTCGCCGAGCTTTTCGAGCGTGCTCGTGGTAGCAACGAGAGTAAGAGGGGAAGTGATGTCAACTGGTACGGTCAAATGGTTTAACGACGCGAAAGGCTACGGATTCATCACGCCCGATGAAGGCGGCGAGGATCTCTTTGCTCATTTTTCGGCGATACAGATGAATGGTTTCAAGACGCTCAAGGAAGGCCAGAAGGTCAGCTTTGAGATCGTCCAGGGACCTAAGGGCAAACAGGCATCGAACATCCAGGAATCTGCCTGACCGTTCGATAGCTCACTGTCCTCGAAGCCCGGCCGCGTGCCGTAAAATCTTACAGATAAAAGTGTTTTGGTTATCCGGCGGTTGAGTGGAACGGCGGGATCCAACGGTCCGAACGCACCGCGCTCGGACCGTTTTTCATTGAGGCGCGGCTGAAGCTGTTTAGTGCCGCGCGGGAAACATCGACGACCCCGCCGAGGGGTACGGCTTACTTATTGAAAGAAAATGTCTGCTGAAAGCGGGCTGGGCTGATGGTTGGGAGATTGCCGGCGTTTGCGCCGACCGAATGCGTCATTTTATTGGTGAGGCGCTGATTCTCCCAATGCCATCTTATCTAAAATCAAAAGCTGAAAAAATTGAAGGCGGCCCCAAGAGGACCCGTTACGCGTGCTCGTGGGGCTTATCATAAATTTTGTGTGTAAAGCATAACATGTAGTTCAAGGAGCATGTATGCCACGCAAACTCAAGACGGCCACCGATGCCCAGACGGCGTTGCCGTCGATTCCGAAGGAACTGATTGATCAGTTCGTGAAGGGATCTGGATCTATGACGGCTGAAGCGGTGCACGCCGCTTCAGCCGCATTCAAGAAGGCGCTGATCGAGCGGGCGCTGGGGTGCCGAGCTCTGACATCACCTGGGCTATGCGGCCGGTGCTGTGCGGCCCGAAGACGCGACCAACCAGCGCAACGACAAGAGCGGCAAGATGGTGCTGACCGACGACGGCCCGTTGCGACTGGAGATTCCGCGCGACCGCGACGGCAGCTGCGCCGATCCTGATTCCTAAGCACGAGCGGCGCTTCACCGGCTTTGACGACAAGATCATCGCGATGTACGCCCGTGGCATGACGGTGCGCGAGATCCAGAGGTTTGGCCGAGCAGTACGGCACCGAAGTGTCGCCGGAGTTCATCAGTTCCGTGACTGATGCGGTGATGGACGACGTGACGACTTGGCAGGGCCGCCCCCTTGAACCGATGTATCCGGTGGTGTTCTTCGACGTGCTGCGCGTCAAGATCCGTGAGGAAGGGCTGGTACGCAACTTAGGTTCAAGCAGTCATTGCAACACCCTCATTTAGGTTGCGAATATTAACTCTTCAAACGCCTCGG
>LGTG01000561.1 GCA_001190015.1 Candidatus Burkholderia crenata | reverse complement strand
AGCTTCGCGGTCGCCCCATTTAACACCTCCAAATTTCGAAATGTTGCAACGGCCGGTTGAATTCGCCCTTCATGCAAATGAGCTTCCCGCTCGAAACCGAAACCCAGCGTGCGGGCGCGAGGACGCTGCCCCACGTAGCGGCTTTCGTGAAGGGGATTCACGCGCGTCCGGCCTATCAGCGAGCATTGGAGCGCGGCGGAAAATACGATTTCGCGGACTGACCCGGAACGGCCGCGCGGCTTGCGTACAATGGCCGCCGGTTCCCGGAATCCTGCCTGAATCAGGGTCTTTCCGGCTTTTACACGCATTCAGACGCACTTAGGCGCGAAGGCGAAGCATGGCTCGAATCGTCCCCGACGACTGGAAGAATATGGAAGCGACCGGCGCGGCCGTGCGTGAACTCGACACGCTCGCGCTGCTCGCAAAACTTCCCGACGAATACACCGTCTATCACGGTGTTCACTGGACCCGTATCAACGAAGGTTTTTCGGTGTTCGGAGAAGCGGATTTCGTGGTGGTCGCGCTGTCGGGCCGGGTGCTGGTCATTGAACAGAAGGCGGGGTTCTTGCGCGAGACCCCCGCGGGCCTGATGAAGGTCTACATGCAGAAGGAGCGCAACGTCGCCATCCAGCTGGCACGCACGCTCGAGAAACTGCACCGGCGTTTCACGGCTGCATTCGGGGCGGGTACCTACCGGATTGAAGAGCTGTTGTATTGCCCCGACTACACGGTGAAGGACGCGTCTATTGCAGGCGTACCTGAAGCGCGCATTGTCGATGCCAGCCGGAAGGCCAAGCTGCCGTCGGTCGTGCTGGATATCTTGCCGCCCAATGAGCCGCGTTTCGAAACTTCAGCGCGGATCCATCACTTTCTTTCCGACGAACTCGCGCTCACGCCCGATACCAACGCGCTGGTCGGTCAGGCCGACATGCTCGTCACCCGGCTCTCGGGTGGCCTGGCCACGTGGGCACGCCGGCTCGAGTTCCAGCCGTTCAGGCTGCGTGTGATTGGCACGGCCGGCTCGGGCAAGACGCAATTGGCGGTGCAGGTGATGCGCGACGCGGTGGCGAAGGGCCGCAGCGTGCTGTACGTGTGCTTCAACCGGCCGCTTGCGGATCACATCCGCCGGGTTGCGCCGCCCGAAGCAAGCATTGCCAATTATCACCAGCTCAGCGCAAGCGTGGCGCGCGATGCGGGCAGCCCGCCGGATTTCAGCCAGCCGAACGCATTCGCCACGCTGGAGGAGCGGTTCGCCAATGTGGAGATTATGGAATACTGGAAGTTCGACATACTGATTGTCGACGAGGGCCAGGATTTCCAGGCGGTCTGGGTGGACGCGCTGGCCCGTTTGCTGAAGCCGGCCGGCGCGTGGTGGTGGCTCGAAGATCCAATGCAGAACCTGTATTTCCGCGACCCCGTGCCGTTGCCCGGCTGGACCACGTTGCGCGAGACCACGAACTATCGCAGTCCGCGCGACTTGCTCGCGTACATCAGGCGGATCGTCGGACACGACGTGCGGCTTGACGCGGGCAGTCCGTTCGACGGTTCCGAAGTTAGTCTCTCCACCTACGAAAACGGCCATCCCGACGAAGTGATCGAGGCGACCAAGCGGGCCATTACCCAGGCGCTGGCGCTTGGTTACCGGAAGCAGGACATCGCAGTGTTGTCCTTTCGGGGGCGCGAGGGTTCGGTGCTGATGTCGGTCGACCAGCTCGGACCGCATCGCTTGCGTAGTTTCACCGGCTGTTACGATTTGTTCGGGAATCCGGAGTATCGGGAAGGCGACGTGCTGCTCGAATCGATCTACCGGTTCAAGGGACAGTCGGCGCCCTGCGTGATCCTGACCGAAGTCGATTTAGATACCTTCGACGAACAGGTCGCGCGCAAGTTCTTTGTCGGCGCAACGCGCGCCACCATGAAGCTGATCGTGGTAGCGTCCAAACGTGCGGCGCTCGCCTTCGACGAACAGCATTGACCGCCGCCATGACACTGCCGCGGACCTTGAGATTGCTGGCGGCTTCGCTGCTCGCCTTGTTGTCTCTTGCCGCGAGTGCGGCTCCGTTGGCGCTGGACGTACAAGGCATGATCGGGCGCACCAACGACGTGGACAATAGCGTGTATCATCTCAACGAAGCCGACCTGCTGAAGCTTTCCTGTCCACACAATCACGATCTCGACCACCTGGACGCCGAAATACACCTTCGCCGGACCGTTGCTCGGGGACGTGCTGAAGCTGGTGGACGCACGCGCCGACAACGTGGAACTGCGCACGCTCGACGACTATTCGTACACGGTGAGCGCCAGGGAAGCCGAGCATTAAGGCGCGATTCTCGCGTACAGCAAGAACGGCGTGCGCCTTACCGTCAGCAACTTTGGGCCGCTGTTCCTGGTCTATCTGCGCGACGCTTACCCGTCCGAGCTGAACGGTTCGGTAGCCGAGGCCAAGTTCGTGTGGCAGATCAAAGCGCTGGTTGTGAAATGGATGCGTGCGCTGTTCCGCCGTTTCAAAGTCGCGATGCTGGTTGCGGCAGCCATTGCGCTGCCGCTGGCGGGGGTCGGCTACGGTGCTGTATTCTGTTCCGCTGGCGAACCAGACCACGCAGCCGCTCACCATACCGTACGACGGTTTTTACTGGGACGGTGCGCAATTTCAGATTGCGTACGGCCGCTTTGCGAACCAGGTGCTGTTGTATCGCAGCGGTATTGACGCCGATACCGACGAAATCCAGCTCCGGTTCGAGGTGCTTGAGTCGAAGCTCGCCATTGTCACCGCTTCCACCGCGATGCTCTCCGACAGCGGCACCCTGCGGAACCGCTAGCAGGAAATTCTGCGCCAGCTGGACGCGGCGCTCGAGTCCATCGAAAGGCGAATTCAACCGGTCGTTGCAACATCTCGAAATTTGGAGGTGTTAAATGGGGCGACCGCGGAGCTGGAGCTCGCAACAAACCGGGAGGCCAATGATGCCATCGCCGGGCAGGCCAGGTGTCAATCAGTTTGAGACGAAGCAAGCGTTCTGGAAATTTATTGCCGAGGGAATGGAAAGTGACCCTGCG
>LGTG01000560.1 GCA_001190015.1 Candidatus Burkholderia crenata | reverse complement strand
CGCTTGCCCTGATCGGCACCGCCTTCTATCCGGTTCTTGTACATCGGTTCACGGTTTCGCTCCACGCTCGGTCACCCTCACGCCGTTGCGCTTCACTTCGTTCGCTGTGGTCAACTCACGGAAGGACTTACACCTCCAAGATTGCGCCAATGCTGGGCGCACGCACAAAACCCCCGCAATCGCTACGCGATTGCGGGGGTTTTTATGCTCTTCCACAAACTACCGGACAGAGCGTTTAGAACAACGTGAGTTGCGCACGTCCCGGTCCGCCTTCAAGCGTCAGCAGATGTTGCTTGCGCTCGACGCCGCCTGCGTAACCGGTCAGCTCTCCATCAGCGCCTATCACTCGATGACACGGCACGATGATCCCCACCGGGTTGCGACCGTTTGCTCCACCCACTGCGCGCGATGCTCCCGCAGCCACGCCCATCCGGCGCGCGAGATCGCCGTAGGTCCAGAAGGCGCCGAACGGGATCTCTTGCAATGCCGCCCACACACGCTGCTGGAACTCGGTGCCATTGAGCCGCAACGGCACGGAAAACACGGTGCGCTCACCGGCGAAGTACTCGGCGATCTGCTCCTTCGCCATCACGATCACGTGTGACTTCGGTGGACCTGTATCGATGAGACCCGTAAGGAAGTGTTTCTGCCCGACAAAAAACAAGCCCGTGAGGCAGTCGTCTTCCGCCCGATACGCGAGGTGGCCGAGCGAACTCGGTGCAATGTGGCATTCGATCAAGATAAGTCTCCGGCCAATTTTTTTGCTGACGCTCAGATGAACAGATTATCCGTCTTGCCCGTTGGCTTCGGCGGTTCATCGGCGAGTTTCGTGGGTAAGCTTGCGTCGCTCCGCAACGCGTCGACGATGGCGTTCACCGCCTTTTGCAGCACAAGTGCAGTGGCCAAGCCGGTCTTGTCGCATGCGATTTCCAGATCGCCGGAAATGGAGATCCGCGCAGTGCTTAGGTTCAAGCAGTCATTGCAACACCATCATTTAGGTTGCGAATATTAACTCTTCAAACGCCTCGGCTGGTGTCTTCCAATCGAGGGCTTTGCGTGGTCTGCAATTAAGCGCGTTCGCAACTGCGTCGAGTTCTCGCTCGGAGTATCGACTAATGTCGGTGCCTTTAGCAGGCTGTTGAAATTGGGTAGCGTGTAAGCGGGGTTTGAGGCTTGCAATTACCAATAT
>LGTG01000559.1 GCA_001190015.1 Candidatus Burkholderia crenata | reverse complement strand
CCGCTTACACGGTACCCAATTTCAACAGCCTGCTAAGGAGGTTCCCCGTGCTGTAGTACTTCGTGCCATTCAGGACAGAACCATCGTCGTGCGGTTCGAGCCGGGTCAAGCCGTCACCGTCGCCAATTTTTTGCGTGCCCAGTTCGCTCGCGCCGAGACCTGCAAGCTGGCCCTCGCGCGCAAATCCGAGCCATCGTGCATAGCGTGGGCTGGCGGGGTTTCGCAACGCCTTCTCGACGAAAGCGAAGTGGTTGTGAAGGATGTGCGGGATATTGGAGTCGGCCTCGGCGAGATCGAGAACGAGTTCGTAAAGCTGCGGCAATGATGCGCCGCCTTGTGACGCAGGCAGCCGATAAAGTCCCAGCTTCGCGGCACGTACGAGCGCGATCGCATCGTGAGTGCTGCTTTCACCACGATCGCGCGCTTCTGCACCCGCTGCGATTGCATCTATCAGGTGTCGCAATTCCGGAGAACCCGGCGTGACGGCTTTGGCATCGAGTGCCGTGGTGAGGCTGGTGTCGGCGTTGCCCATGTGTGCTTCTCCTCAAAACGTTGGTTGGCGGCCACGGAAAACGCCCGTGAGCGGCGAGTCGTGAAACCAAAGCGGGCTCTACTTGGCAGGGTCGAGCCACAGACCCGCCAGAGATTGATAAGCGGCAAACGGGCTGCCCTGATAGCCCTGGTGTCGAGCGGATCGAGAACAGCTTCGGCTCGAGCAGGTTCACGGAAAGCACCTCGGTTTGCGCGATGACCTGAAGCTGGTCGATCTGTGCGCGACGCCGCGCCGGATCGGTTTCAACCTGCATCGCCTCGATCACGCTGTCCATTTCCGGCGACAACCATCCGCTCGCATTGCTTGATGTCGTGCCGGGCTTGGTCGCACGGCTCCAGTAGCGGCGAATCATGCCGAGTTGCGGATCAGGAAACGCAGCGTACCAGTTCGTCAACGTGTCAAAGTCGTACTCCCTGTACGCCTTGCCGACAAACGTAAGCAGGTCGTAATTGACGAGCTTCAGTTCAATTCCGACGCGCCGCAACTGGTCGCGGATGAACTCGGCGGTGCGCACGTATTGATCGCCGAAAGGCGGAGGCTGTTAGCAGCGGTGCAAATCCGACACTAAACGGCG
>LGTG01000558.1 GCA_001190015.1 Candidatus Burkholderia crenata | reverse complement strand
TCTGTGCCCCGCGTGCGTGACATGCGCGTGCTGTGGCCGTGGCGCAGGCAGGCAATGAGTTGGCGGCGCAGTTCACCGCGCGGCTGAGCATAGATAGCCGTGTAGATGGTTTCGTGCGAGACGTGCTGGGTCGAGTCGGTTGGATACATGCGCTTCAGTGTACCCGATATCTGCTGGGGCGACCATTTCCACTCAAGCAGGGTGAGAACGATGCGCCAGCAGACGCTTTGCGGGCAAAGCTTGGGGAATGGCGTGACGCACTGCGGCGTGCGCTGCAAAGCGCTGCAGCGGGCACCGATGCAAGTCAATAGGAGAGCTGTTTCGCATTAACTCGCGGCTGATAGTTCCCGGTGAGCGCCCAAGTATGCGAGCCATGGCTCGCATACTTGAACCCTGCAGATGCAAGCTTGCAATCGTCAGGCGTTCTTCAAGCTGCAGTTGCTGGTAAGAAAGTTTTTCGGACATTGCGACACCTATTGCGACACCTTATACGAGACAGGTGTTGCAGTTCACATTTGAGGCCGCCCTGTACAGCCAGTTGCAATTCGCACGGGTACAGATTCTCCGGCAGGGCCAATAGACTGGGCTGTTCG
>LGTG01000557.1 GCA_001190015.1 Candidatus Burkholderia crenata | reverse complement strand
ATTTCGAGATGTTGCAACGACCGGTTGAATTCGCCTTCGCCATTCGTGGTGATCGGCGACATCGCGCAACTGGTAGTCGGACTTTTGATTCTCTCGCTCGCGTTCGGCGCACTCCTGAAGTTCCTTCCCGACGGCCTGGTGGAGTGGCAGGATGCACTCGTCGGCGGGTTTGTTGCCGCCCTCCTGTTTTCAGTCGGCAAAAAACTGTTTGCGCTTTACCTGACACATGCCGGCACAGCGAATTCATTCGGTGCGGCCGGCTCGCTCGCCGTCCTGCTGATGTGGCTATGTGTACTTCTCGGCGGTGCTGCTGCTTGGTGCGGAGTTTTAAGCAGCCAGGGCTCGTTTGCACGATCCGCGCGGGGCGTGGGGCCAGCAAAGCAGCCGGGTCCCGCCGGGCAGCCGCGCCAAGATCGGCTCAATGCTGACGGGCTACACGGTCCCCGGAGCGGGTCGCACGGACGCCGGCAACCCCGGGACCACGAAACCCTTCACGGTCGTGCCGGGACGCACGCGGGCATCGATCAAACGGCGCGCCGAGCGATCGCAGCATCTGACGCAGCAGGCGCGCCAACGGGTATCGGCGTTGAGTACCGCGTTGAATTTGAGCCGCAAGCTGGCCCGCGCGGAGACCGCTGCTACGCGGGCAGCGCAAGCCATGCTGGATTGCGCGCGCAAGGCGGTACAGGCGAACGACCTGGTGAAACGCTACCCGTGGCGCGTTGTGTTGCTGGCCGGCGGTGCAGACCTGGCGCTCGCGCTGTTATCCGGACGTGACCGGCCCTCGGGCATGGACGAATAACATTGGTAGCCCGGTGGGGATCAAGTCGCCAACCGGTGGGTTCCGCGCCAAGGCATGTTTCCGTGTCAAATGTTTGTCGGTTCCATGGACTGGCAGGAATCCGTAACGACTGGACAGGATCAGACACGACCGGAAAGCCCCGCGCCTTTGTTGCGCCGGCTGCAAAAATGAGGCTGTTCGCGGGTAGAGACGTGGCAAATTCGCAACATTTCGACCGTGCCAGCCGATCGCCCGCGGCATGCTCGGCTACGCACGTAAACCCTCGCAGCGCCATATCTGGCGCTTCTCTTGCCGGTGCAAGCCCCTTCTGCCGCCGGCCTTTAAGTATATGCCGCTTATAGCGTCCAATCAGTAAAAAAATCGTCTATTCGCGATGAACCAATTGCATTAAAAGGAACTTTCTGGAGACACCTTTGCCGTCGCACTTTCACTACTAGATGAATCAACGGCTAAAGCCTTGACAGGCTTTCTTTGCAAGACATCAGACAGTCGATCGCAAAGTGTCTTTTTTTCGAGACATGTTTTAATTTTTCAGTTCTTAAGTTTTGTAACGCTGCGCTATTCTCTGTGCTGGCAACAACGAATTTAATCCTAGCGTGGAGAACCTGATGAAACGTTTCGCACTGACTTCCCTTTCGCTGGCACTGCTCGGCACAGCTGGCGCGGCTCACGCGCAAAACAGCGTGACCCTGTATGGCGTGATCGACGCCGGTCTCGCTTATATACACAACGCGAACGGCAACGAGAAAGTGGTCGGCACCTCCAACGGCAACTTGTCAGGTGATCGTTGGGGCCTGAAGGGTCAAGAAGACCTGGGCAGCGGATTGAAGGCAATTTTCCAATTGGAAAACGGCTTTAACGTTGGTACGGGTGCCTTGGGCCAAGGTGATCGCGAATTCGGTCATCAGGCATTCGTCGGTTTGACGGCTGACAAGTACGGTACGGTCACGATCGGTCGTCAATACGATTCGCTCGTCGACATGGTGCAAGGCATCACGGGTGACAACTACTGGGCGTCGATCGTTGGTACGCCGGGCGACGTCGACAACTACGACAACAGCTTGCGTGTTTCGAACGCTGTGAAGTATGTGTCGCCGAACTACGCCGGCCTGCAATTCGAAGGTTTGTATGGCTTCAGCAACGGCGCCGGCACGACGGGTCAAGGCCAGACGTGGAGCGGTGCGGTTGCGTATAACAACGGCCCGTTGGGCTTGGCAGCTGGTTACTTCTACACGAGCAGCCCGAGCTCCAGCCGTACGACGGTTGCAACTGGATCGGCATGGAACAGCCCGTCGTCGGATTCGCTGTTCGACAGCCCGATCAACAGCGGCTACACGTCGGCTCACTCGGTCGCTATCGCCCGCGCTGCTGCTCAGTACGCTATCGGCCCGGTAACGGTCGGCGCTTCGTACAGCAATGCGCAATACATGCAGGATGGCTTCTCGGCATTCACGACGAAGCAGAAGTACAACATCGGCAGCGTGTTCGCGAACTACCAGGTTACGCCGGCGTTCCTGGTCGGCGCAGGCTACACGTACGAAAAAGCCAGCGGCGACGCATCGGCTAGGTACAACCAGGTTGGCCTGGGCGCGGACTACACGCTGTCCAAGCGTACGGACTTCTATGCTCTGGCTGCTTACCAGCACGCAAGCGGCACGCAAGCTACGTACACCACGAACGCTGCTGGCCAGACGGTTCGCTTAGATCAGGCAGCGCAAGCATCGATCGGTTCGTTCGGCTACGCCGGCACGAACACGCAGGAACTCGTGATCGTCGGTATCCGTCACAAGTTCTAAATCCGGACCCGGCGCACAGCGTTTCACTGCTCACCGCGCCGATTCGGACTGCGGTTCAAAAACAGCCATCGGCTTTGCCGATGGCTGTTTGTTTATGCGCAGGGTATTGGTATTGGCCGCTATACCGCGGCGATCGATATCCCAAAGCCAAAAACAAGAACGGCCCAATCAGCGTAAGCCAATTTGGGCCGTTCTTGTCCGGGCTGCCTGCCTGTCCTTGCCGAGCCCGCGATGGTCTTTCTTCCCGTCACGCGCGGCACGTTCGATACCGTTTCGCGCGCCTGCAGCGGCACGTTGTCGGGATCTCGGTGGTCGGATTCGGGATCTCCCCGAAAATCTGCCGCAGCCGTTCGCTCCACGTGCGATGAATCATCTGGAAATACTGGTGTGAACGGCGGTCAGAAAGCGACGCCAGATGCCGGCGTCGATCAGAAATGCGAAACGATCTTGTTCTGCAGAA
>LGTG01000556.1 GCA_001190015.1 Candidatus Burkholderia crenata | reverse complement strand
TACAGCGCCGGGCCGGCGTGCCTGCGCACTGCCTGCCAAAACCACTCGGCGAACCCGCAATTCAGCAGCAAATTGCATGTGCAAACGCATGTTGCATGTGCAAACCTCTTGAACACTGCTTCGGTCGTCATGACGGGGCGCTTTTCAACAGCCTGCTAAAGGCACCGACATTAGTCGATACTCCGAGCGAGAACTCGACGCAGTTGCGAACGCGCTTAATTGCAGACCACGCAAAGCCCTCGATTGGAAGACACCAGCCGAGGCGTTTGAAGAGTTAATATTCGCAACCTAAATGATGGTGTTGCAACGACTGCTTGAACCTAAGGGGCGCCTGGTGTGGCGAGTTGGACATAGGGTCGATTCGAAGCAGTAAGCGGTGTACGAGCGACGAACCGGCAAGCTCAGTTCAGCTTCGCTTCACGCGATAGACCGCAAGGCTACCACGCCAGTTTGCCCCCCAACGGATGGACTGTCCGCCATGCAGCACCGCACGATCGAGGATCTCGATACCCACTTCCGGCGCCAGCACCTCGAAATCCCGAATAGTGAGAACCCTCACATTCGGCGTGTTATGCCATTGATAGGGCAGCGTTTTTGACACAGGCATGCGTCCCTGCAAAACGGTCAGTCGATGC
Source organism: Candidatus Burkholderia crenata (assembly GCA_001190015.1). Lineage (GTDB taxonomy): Bacteria > Pseudomonadota > Gammaproteobacteria > Burkholderiales > Burkholderiaceae > Caballeronia > Caballeronia crenata. The sequence continues at coordinate 1,676 of LGTG01000556.1, read as the reverse complement.
CGCCAGTAACCGAAGTTCGGAAACGACACAATGCATTCGCGTCCCACGCGCACGGTTTCGCGCAGGATCGCGGCGGTTTGATGGATCGTTTGCAATGTCTGCGACAGGATCGCGAAGTCGAAACCGTCGTCTTCGAACAGGCGCAAACCGTCTTCCAGGTTCTGCTGGATGACGTTCACGCCTTTCTGAGCGCAGGCGAGCACGCCGGCGTCGTTGATTTCAATGCCATAACCTGTCACATCGAGTTCTTCGGTGAGCAGCGAGAGCAGCGAACCATCGCCGCAGCCCAGATCCAGTACCGATGAGCTTGGTTCAACCCATCGCGCGATTGCCCGAAAGTCCGAGCGCAAGGAGAGAGAGTCCAGTGTGATTTGGTTCATGCGCCCACCTCGGCGGCAATGCGTTCGTAATAGGCGCGCATCAGGTTGTGATAACGCGCGTCGTCGAGCAGGAAAGCGTCGTGGCCGTGCGGCGCATCGATTTCGGCGTAGCTCACCGTGCGTTTGTGATCGAGCAGCGCTTTCACCAGTTCGCGCGAGCGCGCGGGTGCAAAGCGCCAATCCGTAGAGAAGCTGGCGATCAGGTATTTCGCCGTGGTGTGAGCTAGCGACCTGGTCAGGTCGCCGTCGAAGGCTTTCGCGGGATCGAAATAATCCAGCGCTCGCGTGATGAGCAGATACGTATTGGCGTCGAAGTATTCGGCAAATTTATCGCCCTGGTATCTCAAGTACGACTCCACTTCGAACTCGACGTCGAAGTTGAAGTTGTACGCATCCAGAGCGCCTTCCGCCCGACGCAACGCACGGCCGAACTTGGCGGCCATGTCGTCGTCCGACAGATACGTAATGTGGCCGATCATGCGAGCCACCCGTAATCCGCGACGTGGCTTGATACCATGCGCGTAATAGTCGCCGCCGTGGAAATCGGGATCGGAGAGGATGGCGGAGCGCGCGACTTCGTTGAATGCAATGTTCTGCGCGGAGAGTTTCGGCGTCGATGCCACCACAATGCAGTGCGCCACGCGATCCGGATACATCATGCTCCACGCCAACGCCTGCATGCCGCCCAGGCTGCCGCCCATGACCGCGGCAAAGCATTCAATACCGTATAGGTCTGCTACGCGAGCTTGCGCGAGGACCCAGTCTTCAACCGTGACGACGGGGAAACTCGCGCCGTAGGGTTTGCCGGTGGCGGCGTTCACGCTCATGGGACCGGTCGAGCCAAAACACGAGCCCAGGTTATTGATGCCGATGACAAAAAACCGGTTGGTATCGAGCGGTTTGCCCGGACCCACCATGTTGTCCCACCAGCCGACGTTCTTGGGGTCGTCGGCATAGACGCCCGCCACGTGATGCGAGGCGTTCAACGCATGGCAGACGAGAACGGCGTTCGAGCGGGCGGCATTAAGCGTACCGTAGATTTCAACGACGAGATCATAGTCACCGAGCAAGCTGCCATTTTGCATGCGCAGCGGTTCAGTGAAATGCAGTGTTTGGGGAGTGACGATGCCGATTAATTCCATTCATTCCGCCTAGCAGGCTGTTGAAAAGTGCCCGTCATGACGACCGAAGCAGTGTTCAAGAGGTTTGCACATGCAATTTGCTGCTGAATTGCGGGTTTGCCGAGTGGTTTTGGCAGGCAGTGCGCAGGCACGCCAGCCCGGCGCCGTACGGTGC
>LGTG01000555.1 GCA_001190015.1 Candidatus Burkholderia crenata | reverse complement strand
ATTTAACATCTCCAAATTTCGAGATGTTGCAACGACCGGTTGAATTCGCCCCGTCACCCATTTGCAACAGACGAAATGAAACTGCCGCGTGGTGCAACTTTTCCCGTTTTTAGGTTACATTCTTCGGCCAGCCTCTTAGAAAGGCCGCAACGTTCCCACCATGTCCAAGCCGCCAAAAATTCCCGAGTCTGTCCTCGTTGTCATCCATACGCCCGAACTGGATGTGCTCGTCATTGAGCGCTTCGACCGGCCGGGTTTCTGGCAGTCCGTGACGGGTTCAAAAGATCACATCGACGAACCGCTGGTCCTGACGGCGGTGCGCGAAGTCGCGGAAGAAACGGGCATCGTGGTCGGCAGCGCGGCAGTACCGGAGCGCTTTCTGATCGACTGGCATCACCAGATTGAATACGACATTTATCCCGAATGGCGGCATCGGTATGCCGAAGGCGTCGTGCGCAACGTCGAACACCAGTTCAGCCTGCTCGTCCCGCATTGCATGGAAGTGACGCTCGCGTCGCGCGAGCACACCGCCTTTCTCTGGCTGCCGTTTCCTGAGGCAGCCGCGAAGTGCTTTTCGTCGTCGGATCGTGAAGCGATCCTGCAACTGCCCGAGCGTCTCGCGGAGCACAACCGGTGATCGGTTTCGGCACGCCCAAACGGCGGTTCGCCCGACTCAAGCAAGCCCTGTTTCGCGGACGCCGCCCGGCACGGCTGTGCTTCACCATCAACAACACGGTGCGGCTGTTCAAGTCCGGCCTGGAATTTTTCCCGGCGCTGATCGAACGCATCAACGCCGCGCAGCACGACGTCTCGCTTGAAACCTATATCTTCAGCGACGCCGACGCCGGCCGCGCCATCTCCACGGCGCTGATGAACGCGGCCCGGCGCGGCGTACACGTGCGCGTGATCACGGACGGTATAGGTACCGCGAAACTTCCGCTCTTCGAAGAATGGGCGCAGGCGAATGTCGAACATCGCGTGTACAACCCGCACTTGTTCGGGCAGCTTGGATTTTCGCGAACGCACCGTAAGCTGGCGGTCATCGACCGTCACATTGCGTTTTGCGGTGGCATCAATATTGTCGATGACTTCGAGCAAAACGGCGTCCATCTCGACCACGCGCGCTGGGATTTTTCGCTCGAAGCGCAAGGCCCCGTAGTCAAGGACGTGCGCGAAGCCTTCGATATCCAATGGCAGCGGATTCGCCTCGGCGTGAAGCCGCTGCTGGCGCCGCCGCCGGAGGACCAGCAACCTGCGCCGGGTGTTTCGTCGAGAACCAGCCGCAGCGCATTGCGAGCGCGGCGGGGCCTGATTCACGCGGTCGATCGACCGTGCGTGGCGTTCGTCGCCCGTGACAACCTGCTCAACCGGCGCGCAATCGAAAAAGCGTATCTCGCGGCGATTTCACACGCGGAAAAAGAAGTGATGCTCGCGAATCCGTATTTCATGCCGGGGCGCAAGCTGCGCCGCGCGCTGGCCCGCGCGGCGCAGCGTGGCGTGCGTATCACGCTGGTGATCGGACGAAAGGAATTTGTCGCGCTCGATTACGCCACGCCGTTTTTGTATCGCAATCTTCTGAAGTACGGCGTGCGGATCGCGGAATACGAGAAAACCATACTGCATGGCAAAGTGGCCGTGGTGGACTCGAACTGGGCTACGGTTGGATCATCGAATCTGGACGCATTGAGCCTCGTGCTGAACAATGAGGCGAACATGGTGCTGGTGAACCATGAGAAGGAGATCGTGAAGCTGCGCGACGCGATCCTGGCCGCTTTTCACGCCGGCCGCCCGATCACGGTTGAGCAATACGCGACACGCCCGGTTGGTGAGCGTCTGCTTAACTGGCTCGCCTACAACGCGTATCGCACGATGATGAAAATGCTTACCATTGGCCGCTACGATTGAGGCGTAAAAAACGCCGCGCGGTCAAACCCGGGCAGCCCCGACTGGCTGTCCGCCCACAAACCGGGACAAACTGAGACTCGTCCGATAGATGTGGTCAGAAGTTAGACCCCGGTTTCTAATAAAAAGCTTGTTTCATGAGCGGCTAGCTATAACAATAGTACGGTCGTTTGATTTTATTTCGATTCAATGAAAACGGTAAAGATCATGCAAAAAGGCGAACAGACACGAGTCGCGATCCTCGATGCAGCGCTGGACCTGGCGAGCAGGGACGGACTTGAGGGTTTGACGATCGGCTTGCTGGCCGAACGGATGCAAATGAGCAAGAGCGGCGTGTTCGCGCATTTCGGCTCGCGCGAGGATCTTCAGGTGGAAGTGGTCAAGGAATACCACCGGCGCTTTGAAGACGAAGTGTTCTACCCGAGCCTGCGCGAAGCACGTGGTTTGCCGCGCTTGCGCTCAATGCTGGCGCGCTGGATGGAAAAGCGCATCGAGGAAGTGACAACGGGCTGTATCTACATCAGCGGCGCGGTGGAGTATGACGATCGCGCTGACAGTGCAGTCCGGGAACAACTTGTAAACAGCGTGACCACCTGGCGAGCGGCGCTCACGCGTACGATCAAGCAGGCGCAAGACGAAGGGCATCTGCGGGCGGACACAGATCCGGGGCTGATGCTGTTCGAACTCTATAGCTTCACGCTCGGCCTGCATCATGATGCCCGTTTCCTGCACTTGCCGGACGCGGTGCAGCTGACGCGGGATGCGCTGGAAAAGACGATTGTTTCGTATCTGTTAGCGGCGGTGCAAATCCGACACTAAATGGCGACGTTAGGTTGAATAGAAGCGAAGTGACCAGGGGCCGTTG
>LGTG01000554.1 GCA_001190015.1 Candidatus Burkholderia crenata | reverse complement strand
CTCCAAATTTCGAGATGTTGCAATGACCGGTTGAATTCGCCCGGCGTGGATGTTGCGCGCGATGCTGGGTCAGTAAAGATTTGATGTGATCGCCCGTGCATTGAGCGCGGCGAATTGAATAGAGGGAGCCCTGCGTTTGGTAGAGCGTGGGGCTTTTGGTTTTTTTGGGCGTTTTTCAATTGGCGACCCCGGGCTTAGCATCGCGTTCGACCGTCCCCGCCGGCAATCCGGAAACGAACCGCAAATCGCCGCTGCCTTAAAATACCGTTACCGCCAATTGCCGCCGACCGTCGCCATGCTCGCTCGCCTTCCGCTCTATCTCCGTCTCGTCCGCATTGACAAGCCCATCGGCAGCTTGCTACTGCTGTGGCCGACACTCAACGCATTGTGGATCGCATCGAGCGGTCGTCCATCGCCGATGCTCTTGCTGATCTTCGTGCTCGGCACGCTGCTCATGCGCTCGGCCGGTTGTGCAATCAACGATTACGCCGACCGCGACTTCGATAAACACGTGAAGCGCACCGAAAATCGCCCGATCACGTCCGGCAAGATTGCCGCATGGGAAGCGGTGGCATTGGCGGCGGCGTTATCGCTGATTGCATTCCTGCTGATCCTGCCGCTCAACACGCTGACGAAATAACTATCGGTGTTCACGCTATTTGTCGCGGGCAGTTATCCATTCCCAAGCGTTTTTTCGCGATTCCCCAGGCGGGCGTATCTGGGTATCGCGTTTGGCTTTGGCATTCCGATGGCCTTCGCCGCCGTGCAAGACCACGTGCCGCCGCTCGCATGGATCATGCTCGCCGCGAACGTGTTCTGGTCGGTCCGCCTACGACACCGAATACGCGATGGTCGATCGTGACGACGACATCAAGATCGGCATCCGCACGTCGGCGCTGACATCTGGCCGGTTCGATGTAGTGGCCATCATGCTGTGTTATGCCGTGACGCTAGGGATCTATGTGTGGATCGGCATGACGCTGGCGTTCGGGGCGCTGTACTGGATTGGCTGGGCGGCGTCGGTGGCATGCGCCGTTTACCACTACGCTGATCAAGAACCGCGAGCGCATGCCGTGCTTCGCCGCGTTCAAACATAACAACTGGTTGGGCGGTGTGCTGTTCGCGGGCATCGCGGCGCATTACGCGTTTATGCTGTAGCGCGTTCGTCCCTACCGCAACGGGGCGTTTCTTTTAGAGTTCAGCGCAATGCTTTGCAGCACGCATTTGCCGAGGGGGTGTGGACGTTAGGCTTTGCCCAGCTCTTCACCCATTTCCTTCGCTCTCGCATCCGCCGCCAACGCGCCGCGAACAATTGCGTCCTTCACGCCTTGGGCATCGAAGGAAGCCAAGGCTGCTGCCGTCGTGCCGCCTTTCGAAGTCACGCGTTCACGCAGCACGCTTGCCGGCTCATCGGATTGCGCCGCCAATTGCGCAGTGCCGATGAATGTCGCCACCGCGAGCGCGCGGCCCTGCTCTTCGTCCATGCCGAGCTGGCGCGCCGCTTCCTGCATCGCTTCGATGAAATAGAACACGTACGCAGGGCCGCTGCCGGATATAGCGGTGACGGCGTCAATCTTTGCTTCGTCGTCGAACCAGACGGTTTGACCTACCGCTTCCAGTACCTTCACTGCCAGCGCCTTCGCCGAGTCGTCGACACCGGGCAGCGCAGCCAGACCCGTAACGCCCATGCCGATCAACGCCGGCGTATTCGGCATGGTGCGTACGATCTGCGTATAACCGCCGAGCCAGCGCGACAGGTCGGCCGCGCGAATGCCGGCGGCAATACTGATCACTAGTTGCTTCGATAACACCGGCCGAAGCGAGCCGGCTACGCCCTTTAAAACCTGCGGTTTCACGGCGAGCAGGATTGCATCGTAGTCCGCAAGTTTCGAGTCGATCGACACACCCGTCACAACGCCAAACTCCTTCGCAACGCGAGCGCGTGCTTCTTCCCCGAGATCGACGACATAAAGATCCGCCGCCACGCTACGCTTGATCAAACCGCTAATAAGCGCGGACGCCATGTTGCCGCCACCAATAAACGCAATTTTCATAGCAAGTTCATCAATCAAGTTAGTGAGAAGGCGAATTCAACCGGTCGTTGCAACATCTCGAAATTTGGAGGTGTTAAATGGGGCGACCGCGGAGCTGGAGAAATGGGGCAACCGCGGAGCTGGAGCTCGCAACAAACCGGAAGGCAGATGATACCATCGCCGGGCAGGCCAGGTGTCAGTTTGAGACGAAGCAAGCGTTCTGGAAATTTATTGTCGAGAGAA
>LGTG01000553.1 GCA_001190015.1 Candidatus Burkholderia crenata | reverse complement strand
ATTTCGAGATGTTGCAACGACCGGTTGAATTCGCCCTTCAGCAAGCCAATCTCCAAGCTCTAAACACTACTCCCTGTTGTACTTCACCATTGAAACCGCCAAGCATCGCAAAATCGCTGTTTCCGAATCCCGGGGATTTGCGTTTCCAGCGTCGGGCGGACATGGATATCGGTTAAAATGGCGCTCTCGCTGTCGTATCGAATGAGGTCGAAACGTGTATCCGGCAGTCACCGCACACCAACTTCACTCGCTCTATTCTCCTCTGCAACGTCTCGTCGCCTGGGCCTCCAGGTCTTTGGCGAAAAGCGCGGCACGTCTTGTTTCGTTGTCCCTTGCTTGTTCGAATCGTCCGCTTGGCGCCGGTCGCCTGGCGATGCTGCGCGCACGCCAGCCTACTGCCGGGATGGTCCTGAGCACTTCAGTTTCTCCATAGCGATCCTCGTGAGCTCGCTGGCATCAATCCAGGGTTCGCAGATGTAACTCGCCCGAACCGCTTTCCATATTACCCGCTCACACGCTGACTCCCATGACGAAAGTACTGCGTTTCACCGATCTGATCGCCGAAGGCAAAGTGTCCGGCAAACGTGTTTTCATTCGTGCCGACCTCAACGTCCCGCAGGATGATCAGGGCAACATCACCGAAGACACGCGCGTGCGTGCCTCGGTTCCGGTCATTCAACAAGCGCTGGCAGCGGGCGCCGCCGTGATGGTCACGTCCCATCTCGGCCGCCCGACGGAAGGGCAGTTCAAGCCTGAAGACTCGCTTGCGCCGGTAGCCAAGCACCTCGGCGAATTGCTCGGCCGCGATGTACCGCTGATCGCCGATTGGGTTGACGGCGTGCTGGTTCAGCCGGGTCAGGTCGTGCTGCACGAAAACTGCCGCTGCAACAAGGGTGAGAAGAAGAACGACGACGCGCTGTCACAGAAGCTCGCCAAACTTTGCGATATCTATGTGAACGACGCGTTCGGCACCGCGCATCGAGTGGAAGCGACAACACATGGCATTGCGAAATACGTGCCCGTGGCGTGCGCCGGCCCGCTGCTCGCCGCTGAACTGGATGCATTGGGCAAGGCGCTTGGCGAGCCGAAGCGCCCGCTGGTGGCGATTGTCGCGGGATCGAAGGTATCGACGAAACTCACCATCCTCAAGTCGCTCGCGGAGAAGGTGGATCAGCTGATCTTGGGCGGTGGCATTGCCAATACGTTCATGCTCGCGTCGGGGTTGAAGATCGGCAAGTCGCTGGCGGAGAAGGCTCTCGTCGATGAAGCCAAGACCATCATCAGCGAAGCGCGGGCGCGTGGCGCGTCGGTGCCTATCCCGAGCGACGTCGTGACCGCGAAGGAATTCGCCGCGACGGCCAAGGCTGAAACGAAAGCCGTGGATCAGGTGCAGGACGACGACTTGATTCTCGATATCGGTCCGGACACCGCCAAGGCGCTTGCAGTGCAGCTGGAGAAGGCGGGCACGATCGTGTGGAACGGGCCGGTCGGCGTGTTTGAATTCGACCAGTTCGGCAACGGTACGAAGACGTTGGCGGATGCGATTGCGAACTCATCGGCGTTCTCGATTGCAGGCGGCGGCGACACGCTCGCGGCCATCCAGAAGTACGGCATCCACGACAAAATCTCTTATATATCGACTGGCGGCGGTGCGTTCCTGGAGTTTTTGGAAGGCAAGACGTTGCCGGCAGTGGAAGTGCTCGAATCGCGGGCCTGAGCCCATGAAACGAGCCACGTCGAAGAGCAATCGTCCCGAATCCGTAGTTGCTGCAGATAAAGAAGAGTTGTTTGCCGACGCGGGTTTATTGGTGGCTGCCGAAATTGGATCGAGGGTGCAGGTTGGGGTGAAACCTGACCCCAGCCCCGCTCGCGCACCGGCCAAGTCGAAGCGTTCCACTGCGACGCGCCGGCCCGGCGTGGTTCGGAGTTAAAGCAGGAAAGAAAGAAGGTAATAAGCAAGGAAGCGGCGGTCATGATTGGCGGCACGAGTGCGTCGCTGATTCAGGTCGCCGGGCAGATATCGAATAGCCATCACAAAGCGACGTCGGCTCGAGCCGGCGCGCGTTCGCAGGCAGAGACATTTTCATCCCCGTCGGCACACCGTACTCTTGCAATTACCCATATTTTTCGGCGAGTTCGAAACCGAGCAGGATATCTGTAAGCCTTACCAATCCTCGCCAGACAACGATATTGCCCGGAGGAGAATCATTGGCTCGGGCCAGATAGCCACCCAGTTGGGCAAGTTTGACGGTATAATAGGAATTTGGCGGTTGAAGTCTTCGTGGTATCTTTAACCAACTGATCAAGCAGCTGTATTTCAGTTGGTGTCATCGCGATTTCGGCGGGCAGCTGCGG
>LGTG01000552.1 GCA_001190015.1 Candidatus Burkholderia crenata | reverse complement strand
GTGCAATCGAGGCACGGCCGGTGTCGGCATAGATGACGCCAAACAGCCCGTTGAGCCGTTTCAACGCTTCGTTGACCAGCAGTCGAATTGGTCTCAGCGGGTGATCCGCCGGGACGAAATCCTCCAGCTTGACCGTAGTAAACAGAGGTTCTTGCATCTCATCCAATCCGCGCATCGCATCCATCGCCAAAGATTATGAACACGATATCCATAACGCTTGTCCCTCAAACCCCGCTTACACGGGACCCAATTTCAACAGCCTGCTAGGCGCGTTGCGCTTCACGCTGATCTTCGCGGCCATGATTCTGGGTGAAGGTTTTCGCGGGCCGAATGTCGCGGGGTTGCTGATCGCGGCGTGCAGGCTGGGCACGCCATGACCGCTGCCGGTTTCCTGCTGACACCCGTGGCCGCAGCCATGCATGTATGGGCAATGTCATCACGAAGCGCATGGGCAAGGTCGACCTGTTGTCGCTCGTAGTATGGGCGAGCCTGGTGCCGCCGTTGCCGTTCCTCGCGCTCTCGCTAATGGTGGAGGGACCAGCACGCATTTCGGCCAGCTTGTCGGGCATCTCGCTCACGTCGGTTCTTGCGATTGTTTATCTCGCGTTTATCGCAACAATGCTCGGTTATACGTTGTGGAGAAAGCTGCTGGCGCGTTATCCGGCGAGTCAACTTAGGTTCAAGCAGTCGTTGCAACACCATCATTTAGGTTGCGAATATTAACTCTTCAAACGCCTCGGCTGGTGTCTTCCAATCGAGGGCTTTGCGTGGTCTGCAATTAAGCGCGTTCGCAACTGCGTCGAGTTCTCGCTCGGAGTATCGACTAATGTCGGTGCCTTTAGCAGGCTGTTGAAAAGCGCCCCGTCATGACGACCGAAGCAGTGTTCAAGAGGTTTGCACATGCATCAAGAGGTTTGCACATGCAATTTGCTGCTAAATTGCGGGTTCGCCGAGTGGTTTTGGCAGGCAGTGCGCAGGCACGCCGGCCCGGCGCCGTA
>LGTG01000047.1 GCA_001190015.1 Candidatus Burkholderia crenata | reverse complement strand
CTGACCCGCATGGCCCGAATGCCAAGCGTGGTGCCACAAGGAGCGTTGCAATGAGCCGCCATGGTGCGAGCACCGTACGGCGCCGGGCTGTTGTGCCTGCGCACTGCCTGCCAAAACCACTCGGCGAACCCGCAATTCAGCAGCAAATTGCATGTGCAAACCTCTTGAACACTGCATCGGTCGTCATGACGGGGCGCTTTTCAATAGCCTGCTAGAAAGGGAAGCGTTAGCTATAAAAGCTAAGCATATCCTGGAGTTGCCTGTTCCGGTTCTCTCAAGACCTCAAGACGACCGTGCGTTGGATTTGAAAAGAAAAATCACTTATATCCGGAACGCTTCGTCAAGCTGCCGGCAGATTCAATCGCCAAACGAAGCCGCATGCGCATTGCTGATCGCGTTGTCAACCTGCTGATTGAAGACGTCCTACCGCTTTAGTTATAAGAGCATTCGGCTCAAATTTGGCCCGGAAGGTGGAAAAGAAAGTACGCACATTCCGAACATTCGACGACGCTTTGAATAGCCGGCGGGCAAGTTCGTCGTAATTTGCCATATCGAGCACTTCGGCAAGGATCAGGAAGTCAGGACCTGGCGACAACCGATAGCATTGAGTTACCGCCGGTTCCGCACAGACATATGCTTCGAACGTGTCGAGATCTTCTGCCGTCTGCCGATCAAGACTTACTTCGATAACTACGATGAGTACCGGACCAAGAATGATTGGATCGAGCACTGCGATCTCGCGTTGGATGATGCCCGCTGCCCGTAGCTTTTCCACTCGTCGTAAACATGTCGGGGGTGATGTGTGCACGCGTGACGCGAGATCGACGTTGGACATGGATGAATCCCTCTGAAGTATTTGGAGGATTCGTAAATCGAGGTCATCCAGAGAAATATTAGCCACTTGGTCGCCTAAATTTAGAAATATGCGAAATAAAATTTCACCAAAAAACATTTGAAATATGATATTTCATAAAGAAATATACAATAAAATTTCATATGTGAAGTTGTAACCTCTATGATATGGCCTCCAGTCGGATGCCTCTCTACGGAGCGATAAAATGTGCGGCATTGTCGGAGCGGTCGCGCAACGGGATGTTTTGCCCAATCTGGTCGACGGATTAAAACGGCTCGAGTATCGAGGATATGATTCCTGTGGCATCGCGGTCTACCGTGAAGGTAAGTTGTTGCGAGCACGCGGAATTGACAGGGTGGCCGCACTCCAAGACGAAGTCGCGAGACGGCAACTCTCAGGATATACGGGCATAGCGCATACGCGTTGGGCCACGCATGGTAAGCCGGCGACAGAAAACGCTCATCCGCACTTTTCTCCGAGCGCTAGCGAACCTCGAATTGCGCTATCTCACAACGGAATTATTGAAAACCATGAGGAGTTGCGCGCTGACCTCCAGAAGCACGGGTATCAGTTTGCAAGCCAGACAGACAGCGAGGTAATCGCGCATCTCATAGATCACTTATACAACGGTGACTTGTTTGAAGCGGTCAAAGAAGCGGTCGGACATTTGCAGGGGAGTTATGCGATAGCCGCTTTGTGCCGTGACGAACCGCATCGTCTTGTGGGGGCGTGAGATGGCATGCCCTTGGTCGTCGGCGTGGGCCAGGGCGAAAATTTTCTCGCGTCGGACGCGATCGCATTATCCACCGTTACGGATAAGATCGCCTATTTGGATAACGGAGATGTGGTTGGCCTTCAGCTTCATCGCTACCGGGTCATCAATAGTCTTGGCCAACGTGTTGAACGACCGGTAACCCCCGTCGCGGCACATGCCGGCGGGATTGACCTAGCAGGCTGTTGAAATTGGGTCCCGTGTAAGCCGGGTTTGAGGGACAAGCGTTATGGATATCGTGTTC
>LGTG01000551.1 GCA_001190015.1 Candidatus Burkholderia crenata | reverse complement strand
CCGAAATCTTTTGCCAAGACGCTCATCGCGAAACCGGCTTTGTCCCGCTTCCTCGTTCAGCCACGCATTAGCATCACAGGCTTCTTCCGATGCACGCTTTCGACCGCCTCTGTTCGTCATCGCCGTCCCTCATCAACTAATCTTGCAACGACGTTAACAGAAAGGATTCTTTATTAACAGAGAATCGTAGAAAAATATGGGTAATTGCAAGAGCCTTTCGTGGCTTCTTCCACGAGATCGACGCACGTGGAATCAAACGGCATCGCGGGGCTTTTCCAGTACGTTGCGATGCCGGCTTCAAGGCCTCGATCGGCGGCGATCCTGCAGAAGGCCGCGCGCACTTCGTTTTCCATCGCGTCGATTTGCGTATCGTCAAGATGACGCAAATTGACGGTGAACGCAACGCGCCCCGCAATGATGTTACGCGATGAATTCGGCACGTCCACCTGGCCGATCGTGACCAGACCGAGCGGCGCGAAACGTTGCGCGATAGCTTCAAGTTCAAACGCCATCGCCGCGCTCGCAAACAACGCGTCCTTCCTATACGGCATCGGCGTCGTGCCGGCGTGCGCGGCAACGCCGGTGACAACGCCGATAGGATTGCCGTGGCTCTCCAAAATCGGCCCTTGTTCGATATGCGCTTCGAAATACGAATCGACCTGTTGCACGGCGAGTCCGCGTGTTCCCGCGCAACCGATTTCGTTCAACGCCTCGCACAACGTCACGCCCTCCGCGTCCTTAGTCTGTAGCGCAGTTTCCAGCGGCGTCACGCCGACAAACACCGCCGAGCCGAGCATGGCCGGCGTGAAGCGCGCACCCTCTTCGTTCGTCCACGAGACGATCTCGATGGGCTTCTCGGTCACTACACCGTGATCGTTCAACGTGCGCACCACTTCCAGCGCGGCCAGCACACCGTAGACGCCATCGAAGCGACCGCCTTCCGGTTGTGTATCTAGCAGGCTGTTGAAAAGTGCCCCGTCATGACGACCGAAGCAGTTTTCAAGAGGTTTGCACATGCAATTTGCTGCTGAATTGCGGGTTCGCCGAGTGGTTTTGGCAGGCAGTGCGCAGGCACGCCGGCCCGGCG
>LGTG01000550.1 GCA_001190015.1 Candidatus Burkholderia crenata | reverse complement strand
CAAGACAATTGGCCGGATCCGGCAGACGGTCTATCGCGGCATCAAGCGCGTTGACCAGCACTTCAAGCTGACGATGGCCGCGAGCAATCTGACCCGCATGGCCCGAATGCCAAGCGTGGTGCCACAAGGAGCGTTGCAATGAGCCGCCATGGTGCGAGCACCGTACGGCGCCGGGCTGGTGTGCCTGCGCACTGCCTGCCAAAACCACTCGGCGAACCCGCAATTCAGCAGCAAATTGCATGTGCAAACCTCTTGAACACTACTTCGGTCGTCATGACGAGGCGCTTTTCAACAGCCTGCTAGGCTGGCTGTTACGCTGGCCAGGAGAAATCACATAAAGGCGAGAAACTCAGTCGGCGTATCCGACGGACTGCCGGCCCGTCACGTTGATGCATTCCGTGATCGTCTTAGGGCGGCGCGATATTCCGAGGTCACGCTTGGCAAGAAGCGAAGGGTCTTGGCAGCCTTCTCTCGGTGGATGAAGAGCCAGAACATAGACCTGGCCCATCTCGACGAGTCTGACGCTGCTTTATTCATGAAACGCCTGAGCAATGCGCCGGCTCCTCGCGTTCAGTTTGAGCTTGCGGTACTACGGCTGTTTCTTGTCTATCTGCGTAACGAAGGTATCGTGCACTTACCGTCGGTAAACTGCCCGTCGGCGGTCGCCGTTATACATGACCGTTCCTGGACTACCTGAGGCAGGAACGTGGACTTGCAGAGAACTCAGTGCCCGTCTACGGACCGTTAATTCGCGACTTCCTCGACAGCCAGGATGTCGGCAACGGCAGCGTTTTGCCCGATGCATTCGACGCCATAACGATTCGAAATCACTTGCTTGCTCACAGTGGAAGGTCGGTCCGGCGAGTACATGCGACTCATGGCGGTGTCCCTCCGCTCGTCTTGCCATTTCTTGTTTCTGCGTGGCCATACGCCACATGACCTGTATGAATCGGTACCGACGGTCCGCAAGTGGCGGCAGTCATCCGTGCCAGCGTTCCTCACGCCTGAGCAAGAAGAAGTCATCATTGCCTCTACTGACCGATCAACCCCGTGCGAGCGCCGCGGCTATGCCATCTTGTTGTTGGCTCGCCTCGGTTTGCGTGCCGGAGAAATCGTCGAGCTTGAGCTTGGCGACATCCGCTGGCGTTCAGGAGAACTCGTCATACATGGCAGGGGTCGAATGGTCGAACATGTCCCGCTCCTATCCGATGTTGGGGAAGCGCTCGCCGTCTACCTTCAAGCAGATCGCGGCACAAGCGCATCCCGGCGGGTCTTCCTGCGCATGTGGGCGCCGCGCATTGGCCTAACAGGTCCAGCTGCAATTGGCCATATTGTCCATCTAGCGTTCGTTCGGGCGGGTTCCGTTCCGCATGCCACGGCGCCGCACATCTGTTTCGCCACGGTCTGGCGACTATGATGATTCGCCGCGGCACGTCAATGGCCGAAATCGCCCAGGTTCTGCGCCATCGCTCCCAGGACAGTATCGCAATATATGCGAAAGTCGCGTTCGAAGAACTGCGTGGTGTGGCGCGGTCCTGGCCAACGACGGGAGGTGCATGATGAGTGCGATCCGCGATTCCCTAGCAGGCTGTTGAAAAGTGCCCCGCCATGACGACCGAAGCAGTGTTCAAAAGGTTGCACATGCAATTTGCTGCTGAATTGCGGGTTCACCGAGTGGTTTTGGCAGGCAGTGCGCAGGCACGCCAGCTCGGCGCCGTACAGTGCTCGCACCATGGCGGCTTATTGCAACGCTCCTTGTGGCACCACGCTTGGCATTCGGGCCATGCGGGTCAG
>LGTG01000549.1 GCA_001190015.1 Candidatus Burkholderia crenata | reverse complement strand
TACCGTGAGCGTGCGGCGCACGTTTCGCATTTCTGATCGCCGCCGCCATCTGGCGTCGCTTTCTGACCGCCGTTCACAGCCCAGGGCCAAAGTCCAACCGTACTCTGGCTTGGGTGCTCGGACAGCCGCGTGCCAGCTGAAATCATCACGCACTCAAAGCCCGGAGATTTATTCGTCCATCGAAACATCGCGAACCTCTTTTCACCCGACGACGACACCATGAGCGTCCTCGAATACGCGGTGAGCGTGCTGAAAGTGGACGACGTGATCGCGTGCGAACACTACGGCTGCGACGGCGTACGAGCGTCGTTGCTGCCGTTGTCCAACGCCCTGCCCCACGTGACCGGTGCATTGCCCCGCTGTGCGCGTTGGCGCGTGAGCACAGCGGCGAACTCGACGCGATCGGCACGTTGGATTCACGCATCGACCGGTTGGCGGAACTGAGCGTGCTTCAACAAGTGCGTGCGCTACGCGATACACCCATCGTGCGTGACGCCGAACGCCCGTCGCGCGTTCACGGCTGGATCTTCGGTCTGCGCGATGGCCGTATCAAGGTGCTTTCGTCCGGAGACCCCGCCGATGCCGACACCGGGAGCGAAGCCGCCGCCCCATCAATTGCAGCGGCAGAAATGGCAAAATCGGCAGAACCAGTGCCGGCGCCTAGCGCAGCCCAGCGCGTGATCGAAATCTCCAGCAACTAGCCGTTCAATCCCACGTTTCAACCCTTCACCGTGCGATGCCTTCGGGGCATCGCATGGATTAACTCACGCCCGGAAAAGCCCATGACCCTACGTGAAACATTTGCAACTTTCCCGCGTGATCTGTTCGCGGGCACCGTCGTTTTCCTTGTCGCAATGCCATTGCGTCTCGGCATCGCCAATGCGTCTGGCGTCGAGCCGTTTGCCAGCTTGCTGTCCGGCATTATTGGCGGACTGGTCGTCGCGCTGCTGAGCGGCTCGCACCTGAGCGTGAGCGGGCCGGCGGCCGGACTGGTCGTCATCGTTGTGGACGGCATTGCCAAGCTCGGGAGCTTTTCTCCCTTCCTGATGGCGGTCATGCTCGCGGGCGTGATCCAGTTCGGCTTCAGCATGCTGAAGGCCGGGCGCTTCGCCGCTTATGTACCGTCGTCGGTCATCAAGGGCATGCTTGCGGCTATCTGCTTGTTGCTGATCATCAAGCAGATACCGCTTGCGGCCGGTTTTGCCAACGGCGGCGCTCACGTTGCCGCGCAAACCCCGGGCACGTTCGATACGCCGTTCGGCGCGATGTCGCTCGCTGCGTGCGCCGTCGCCGTGCTCTCCCTCGCAATACTGGCGGCCTGGAAAACGAAAGCGATGCGCCGCTTTACACTGGTGCGCGCGTTGCCCGCGCCGCTGGCGGTAGTCGTGCTCGGCATTGCGATTACGCTGGCGCTGGACTTCGCCGCGCCAGGCTTCGCGCCGCCGGCGGAGCATCGCGTGTTGCTGCCGTCACTCGCTTCGCTTGCTGCATTGAACGCCGAGTTCGACTGGCCTGACTTCGGACAACTCATCAATCCCGATGTCTGGCGCCTCGCGATAATGCTTGCCATCGTCGCAAACCTGGAGACCTTGCTGAGCCTCGAAGCCGTTGAGCAGATCGACCCGAAGAAGCGTTCTGCTCACCCGGATCGGGAATTCAAGGTGCAGGGTATCGGCAACATGATGGCGGGCAGCCGCTGGCCGGTTGTCGTGCATGGGGCCCTGCTGCTCGCGAGTGTGTTCGCGCTGACTGCTTAGGTTCAAGCAGTCGTTGCAACACCATCATTTAGGTTGCAAATATTAACTCTTCAAACGCTTTGGCTGGTGTCTTCCAATCGATGGCTTTGTGTGGTCTGCAATTAAGCGCGTTCGCAACTGC
>LGTG01000548.1 GCA_001190015.1 Candidatus Burkholderia crenata | reverse complement strand
ATGCCTATATGCCCGTACCAGATGATCGGATGCAGCTTTAGTCGCAGAATACAGGCTGTTCGGCGCGTAAGGCGTAGTCTCGGAGAACGGCGTGTCGTTGGCGGACAGCGAGCCGAATACTTCATCCGTCGATACATGCAAAAAACGAAACGCCATCTGATCCGCGCCGGGCAGCGTTTTTCAATAGGCAAGCGCCGCTTCGAGCAGCGTGAACGTGCCAACAACATTGGTCTGAACAAACTCGGCGGGCCCCTGAATGGACCGGTCCACATGACTTTCAGCGGCGAAATGCAGGATCGCGCGGGGTTTATTGCTGGCTGAGTAGCGCGTCCATCGCAGCGTGGTCGCAGATATCCGCCCGCGCGAAAATATGCTTAGCAGGCTGTTGAAAAGCGTTCCCTCATGACGACCAAAGCAGTGTTCAAGAGGTTTGCACATGCAATTTGCTGCTGAATTGCGGGTTCGTCGAGTGGTTTTGGCAGGCAGTGCGCAGACACGCTAACCCGGCGCCGTACGGTGCTCGCACCATGGCGGCTCATTGCAACGCTCCTTGTGGCACCACGCTTGGCATTCGGGCCATGCGGGTCAGATCGCTCGCGGCCATCGTCAGCTTGAAGTGCTGGTCAACGCGCCGCTTGATGCCGCGATAGACCGTCTGCCGGATCCGGCCAATTGTCTTGCCCCAGCCGAAATGCTCTTCGATACGTTTGCGGATGACCTGGCTTATTCGGTAGC
>LGTG01000547.1 GCA_001190015.1 Candidatus Burkholderia crenata | reverse complement strand
CTGGACAACTGGTCCGCCGAGCAAGCGCTCGCTATCGTCGAACTCATCGACGATCTACGCGAGCGGATTTGCACACACTACCAGGCTCGCACTGCACGAGCTACAGCGCGAACAACGCGCGCCTCCCGTGAACGCTCGCCCGACCGATGTCGACGATCCATTTTGAGCACGAGCAGGCCGACAACCACGGGCTAGCAGCAACGGCCCCTGGTCACTTCGCTTCTATTCAACCTAACGTCGCCGTTTAGTGTCGGATTTGCACCGCCGCTAACATGAAGACATGCTCGGCCGAGCGGACGTGAGCTAGTTTCGTCGCGTTGAAGCGATAAGCGCGCAGGTCACGAAAGCAGAGAGCTGCCAGACATGGCGAGCGCGCCGAAATGGCTAAAGTGGTTCACTGGTCAAGGCGGCCATTGATCGCCCTGGACCACCGGATACCGCCGTGATTTTCCTCTGCACGCACTGAGCCACGGCTTCCACACGCCGGTTCTCGTCAAAGCGCTCAGACAGCCAGTCGACCAGCGCTATCAGCCGCGATGACATCTGCCTTCCGGCCAGATACACCAGCGACACCGGCGACGGCACTGGCCGCCATGCCGGCAGCACTTCACGCAGTTGCCCCGAGCGCAGATAAGGCTCCGCCGCGAGCCGGCTAGGCTGCAACAGCCAACGCCTTCAATACCCGCAAGAGCAGGCAACCATACTCGTCGTCGATCTGCAAAAAACCGTCGAGCTTCACTTTCGCCAGCTTTCCGGCCGCGTGGAAATCGAAACCCATGCGGTATCCGTTCGAACTCGCCGCGCACTTGATGCCGACATGGCGCGACAGATCGTCGGGCGTACGCGGCACGCCACGTTGCTTGAGATAAACGGGACTCGCGCACGTGACACGCTCGATGTCGCCAAGCCTTCGCGCGATCAAGCCCGAGTTCGGCAGGTTGCCGAGTTGAATACTGCAATCCACGCCGTCGCTGACGAGGTCCACCGTCCGGCTGCTGACGCCCACGGCAAGCTCAATATGCGGATGGCGCGCGTAAAAATCCGCAATCGATGGCAGCACGACCGCATGTGCAATCGCCCCCGGCATCTCGATACGCAACCGTCCGCGGAGGCTTTCAGAGCGGTTGGATAACGCTGACTCGGCTTCGTCGATATCGGCAGGATCCTCACGCAACGGTCGTGGTATTGCACGCCCTCGGCGGTGAGCGCCTGCGCGTCGTGCGCAGAAACAGCGGCACGCCGAGCAAGGCTTCGAGATGCTGCACGATTGTCGTCGTGCGTGCCCGCGCAATCCCGAGAGATTCGGATGCGCGCGTGAAGCTGTTCATATCGACAATGCGCACAAAGGTTCGCATTGCTTCAATGCGATCAATCATCTCGACACCTCCGTCTTAGTGCGTTTAAAGCGTGGCAGCAGGAGGGCGGGAGAGACGCGGCGCATGTAGCCGTTCCGTTAGCTCTGGCGCTTGAACGTTCGATCCATGCCCGAACGCCGGATTGCTCTTTTTCATGTCATGGACAGCGGTACGAGGCCACTAATATGTAAGAAGTGACTTGGATATTAAAAGGCTGGCGCAATTAATTTACAAACTAAAGCTTGGATAATTGGACGGGCAAAAAACCACTGACGCTTTCAAGTGCTGGCGCCGGCGTCAATGCACACATGCTCTGCTTGCCTTGCGCGGCATAATTGCAGGCTGAACCCTGCCGGCGTCTTCATTTCCCGCGATGCCCGGCGTCGAAGAATCCCAACGAAAAAAATCCTATGACCGAGCCATTTTCCGAATTCGACTGGCGCTGGAAGCCATTCGACGACCTCAGCGCACTCGACATCTACGCCATGCTGGCCGCGCGAAGCGAAGTCTTCGTGGTGGAGCAGCATTGTGTGTACGGGGATGTCGATGGAAAGGATGTGGATGCGTGGCATTTGCTCGTGTACCCACATTCAGCCGATACACGGCCAGCGCTCGCCGCTTATTTGCGGGTCCTGCTGCCGAAAGCTGTTGAGGGCAGCGAGGAAGCGGAAGAGGCTGATATCCGCATTGGCCGGGTGCTGACCACAGCCCGTTTCCGCGGCATTGGATTAGGTCAGGCGATGCTCGAACGTACGCTGGATTTGATCCACGAACAATGGCCCGGCCAGCCGATACGCCTGCACGCACAAGCGCGATTGCAGGGTTTTTACGCCGGCTTCGGCTTCGAGCCCATCTCCAATGTTCACGTGAAAGACGACATTGCGCACATCTGGATGCGTCGCCCATAGACGAACAGCGAACAAACTTCGAAAGAACAGCGGCGTTAAGCCGCCATCAGTTCCGCTCGCGCCCGTTGCTGGACCAGCCGTTGCCGCGTCGACAGCCTGAGCCAGTGGCGCATCGCGCTCAGGCCGAACCAGAACGACAGGTGCCGCGCAAGCGATACGTGTGCTTTTTTCGCGCCGCGGGCGAACAACACGGCCGCGATCAGCACGGCGATCACGGCCGTGGGAGAGGGCTCCCACGGATCGAACCAGTAGAGGAATCGAGGACATGTTGACCACAACGCCAAGCTTGTTAAGGATGCCAGGAAGCAATATCAGGAAGGGGTCGAGTCGATCACGCGGCGCAGACCGTGCGTGATCGTATCGATGGAATCGCTCTCGGTGGCGAGCAGGCGCGCGTGACCGTGGGTATCGAAGATATAGACAGCCGAACTATGCGTCATGTCGTACGCGCCGGAAGAATCGCGTTTCTCCATCTGGTAGGCCGCACGTTAGCGATTTGCAATGCTCTCGATGCCCCGTCCGTGCCGGTCAGCCCAACGGCATACTGCGCGTCGAACGCGCGCACGTAGTCATGCAGCGCTGCCGCGGTATCGCGGGCGCGGGCGGGATCGACGGTGATGAACACAATGCGCGTGTTTTTCGCGTCGGGCCCAAGTTGCTGCATGACTTGCATCAGCCGTGCCATGGTTTCCGGACACACGTCCGGGCAGTGCGTGTAGCCGAAATAAACCAGCGTGGTCTGACCCAGGAACGACTGGCTGGTGACGGGTTTGCCGGTTATCGTCGGTAAGCTTGAAGTCCAGGTCTGGCAGATGGCCGCTGACATCGATCAGCTTCCAGGGTGTCGTATCAGCGCGCGAGCACACAGCAAGGGCCCGCGCTCAGGAACAGGGCGGCGAACCAGCCCTTGGGTTGAAAACTGAACCAGGAAGACATTTTGCAACTCGGACGAGGGGGTGGGTGCATCAAGGCGGCAACTCGGGACGGGTCATCAAGGAGTGGTCCTTGAAGCCATCCGGGTGCCGACTCTATCTCAGAATAGAAGCTTACGCCGGGCGTACACCCGCGCCGGCACTTGGCCAAGGCGTTATGCCGCAGCCGTGCCAGACAGGGCTGAAAGCTGATCGAAGCAGGTTCGAAAGCTGCTTGATACATACTTGATGTGCGGACGTGGCATCGGGTGTTGGCTCGCCACATGAGCGTGCAACGAAGCGTCCAGCGCCGTTTTCCCAGACGGGGTTACAAAGCGCGGTAACATGCGCACACTTTTCCGGTCCTTCTCCGGCTGAAAAGCAGATATTGATGCAAAACCTCCCAGACAATTTTCCGCTTGCCACGACTGCTTTTTTCTTCGATTTCGACGGCACGCTCGTCGAACTTGCACCCACGCCGGACGGCATTACTGTGCCGCCGGTGGTCCCGGCTATCCTGAGCGCATTGCGCCGCGCGACCAACGGCGCGGTGGCGATCGTATCGGGACGCGGGATCGAGAGCATCGATTCGTTTCTTTCAATGCTGGATTTGCCCGTGGCGGGTTTGCACGGCGCCGAGCGGCGCGACTCGAACGCGGACGTCCAGCGCGGCGGTTTCAACGACGAGCGCTTGCTGCGCATGGAACACGTGCTTGAAGGCGCGGTGACGGCCAATCCGGGCATGCTGCTGGAAATCAAGGGCGCGGCGCTCGCGCTGCATTACCGCAATGCGCCAGAGCGCGGCGCGGCGGCGCACGAGGTAACCGAAAAACTCGTCGCCCAATACGCCGATACCTATGTGCTACAGCCCGGCAAGATGGTCTACGAAATTAAGCCGAAGGACGTCGATAAAGGCCGTGCCGTGCGGGCCTTCCTCAATAAACCGCCGTTTGCGGGTCGCCGGCCGGTGTTTGTCGGCGACGATCTGACGGACGAGAAAGGCTTCGCGGTGGTGAACGAGCGTAACGGGGTTTCGATCAAGGTCGGGGCCGGCGACACGCTCGCGCATTCGCGGGTGGAGTCGGTTGGCGCGCTGCTCGACTGGCTGCAGCGTATTGCAGGAATTGAAGGTTCTGAAGGGACGCGTTCGTGAGCAGGCTGATCATTGTTTCGAACCGGGTCGCGCCAATTTCCGAAGGCGGCCCGGCAGCCGGCGGTCTGGCGGTTGGGGTCTACGACGCGTTCAAGGAAACCGACGGCATGTGGTTCGGCTGGAGCGGCGACGTGGTGACGGAGCCGCCTGAAGGCATCACTCTGGAGGAGCGCGGCCGGGTGACATTCGCGACCATTGGCCTCGCGCAGCGCGATTACGACCGTATTACCGCGGCTTCTCGAACGCCACGTTGTGGCCGGCGTTTCACTATCGGCCGGATCGGATCCAGTTCGACCGCGATGAATTCCGATGGTTATTGCCGCGTAAACCGCTGGCTCGCGAAGCAACTGGCGCCGCTGCTGAAAGCCGGCGATGTCATCTGGGTCCAAGACTATCACCTGATCCCGTTCGCCCAGGCGCTGCGCGATGAGGGCGTGACCAACCGCATCGGCTTTTTCCTGCACATTCCGTTTCCGGCGGCGCAGGTTCTGCTTAGCGTGCCGCACCATCGCGTGCTAGTCGAGGCGCTGTATTCCTTCGACCTGCTCGGTTTCCAGACGGCGCCCGATCTGCGCGCGTTCTGCGACTACATCGAGACGGAAGCGAACGGCTTGATCGTGCCTATTGCCGGCCAGCCGAACGTGGTGAGCGCTTTCGGCAAGACCCTGCGGGCGGCGGCTTACCCGATCGGCGTTTATCCCGACGAGATTGCGTCGCTCGCAAAAGACGGTGAAAGCAGACGCGAAGTGCAGACCGTCAAGACGACGCTGCGCGATCGCAAGCTGATCATGAGCGTCGACCGGCTTGATTATTCAAAGGGGCTGGTCGAGTGCTTTCGTGCGTTCGAAAAGCTGCTGGAACATCAGCCGGCGCAGCACAACAACGTTTCCTTCGTGCAGATCGCGCCACCCACACGCGCCGATATGGACACCTATCGCGACATCCGGTTGCAGCTCGAGGCGTGTGAACGGCGGTCAGAAAGCGACGCCAGATGGCG
>LGTG01000546.1 GCA_001190015.1 Candidatus Burkholderia crenata | reverse complement strand
TATCTGGCCCGAGCCAATGATCCTCCTCCGGGCAATATCGTTGTCTGGCAAGGATTGGTAAGGCTCACAGATATCCTGCTCGGCTTCGAACTCGCCGAAAAATATGGGTAATTGTAAGATTTACATAACGGTTACGGTCCCTGGCGTTATTCTTATGGAATCCGTGCTATAATTTATTAGACTCGGTGTGCAGGAGCCCATGACCAGTTGGGGCGTCTTGATTCAGGATGGCGTTGGCGTGATGGAAACAGCGCCCTGGATTCTCCTGTTCCCGACGCCGTGGTCCGCGCAGTCAACGGCGTGAGTTTTGACCTGGAAGAAGGCAGCACGCTGGGCATTGTCGGCGAATCGAGGTCGGGCAAGAGCCAGAGCGTGCTCGCCATGCACGGGCTGCTCGCGACTAATGGGCACGCAAAAGGCAGCGCGATCTATCAGGGTGAGAACCTGCTGACCATGCCGGCGAAAAAGCTGAACCGCATTCGCGGCAATCGCCTTTCCATGATCTTCCAGGACCCCATGACGTCGCTGAATCCGTATCTGACGATTGAGCGCCAGATGACGGAAGTGCTAGAACTACTGCACAAGAACATGACGCGACGCGACGCGAAAAAACGCTCTATCGAGATGTTGGAAGCGGTGTAGATTCCCGAAGCCGCGCATCGTATCGATCAATATCCGCATGAACTGTCCGGCGGCATGCGTCAGCGCGTGATGATCGCAATGGCGTTGCTGTACGAACCGCAAGTGCTGTTCGCCGACGAACCAACCACTGCGCTCGACGTCACGGTCTAGGCGCAGATACTTCAGCTCCTGCGCAACATGCAACACGACTTCGGCACGGCGATCGTGCTGATCACGCACGACCTCGGCGTGGTCACCGGTATGTGCGAGCAGGTGATGGTGATGTACGGCGGCCGCGTCATGGAGCAGTGCAACGCGGACAACCTGTTCGCCCGCCCTTCGCATCCCTATCAGGCTGTTGAATTGGGTACCGTGTAAGCGGGGTTTGAGGGACAAGCGTTATG
>LGTG01000545.1 GCA_001190015.1 Candidatus Burkholderia crenata | reverse complement strand
TTCGCAACCTAAATGATGGTGTTGCAATGACTGCTTGAACCTAAGTTATCGACGACGAGTGGTACATCACGAATCTCGGCGGCGAATATGTGCCGCTGGAGCGCCGGACAGTGGGATACGACGCGGCGGTGGTTTCGAGGATATCGACCTGGACTCGGTCAAAAAAATCGTGGCGTCGACGAAAGACGCTGCGCTGCTCAGCGCAAGGAAGCCGCGTTCCGGGACACGCTCAAGGGCCGCGCGATGGCGATGCGCTCACAAACCTATTACCTCGACATCACCCATCCGCTCGCGAACAAAGGTGAGGGCGGGCGCGAACTGGCGCGGTTGGCGGGCGTTGCGCTGGAAAATGTAGCGGTGTGCTGGGCGATATGGGCAACGACGTCGCCATGTTTGATTTGGCAGGCGTGTCGATCGTGATGAGGCAGGCGTCAGCAGACGTTTAATCGCACGCGACGTTTGTGTCGGCTACGAACAACAAAGACGGTTTTGCCGCAGGCCTCAACGGATTGCTGGCGGCACGGAAGGGAAAATGATGTTTGTGGTTGGGCACGCATGAAGACGCGCAAGTTTTGACGCGTGAAAAAGCGGCATCGGCGCCATGTGATGCTGACTGGCAGCATCCAGCGGCGGCGCCGACGAAGCTTTGCTCTCGATTCCGGCAGTCAGAACTGTGCAGGACTCGCTTTAACAGCGCGTCACGACAGTTTCCTGCTTAGCGGCGACGCATTTGTGGACGCGGACCACCGCCGCCGGTTGCACGTTCGTCCTTGTGCCGGAAGTTGATCCGGCCTTTCGTCAGGTCATACACCGACAGTTCCAGCGTCACACGGTCGCCCGCGAGAATCCGGATGTGGTTCTTGCGCATGCGGCCCGATGCATACGCGCCCACGACTACGCCGTTGTCCAGCGTCACGCGGTAGCGGCTGTCAGGAAGCACTTCGTCAACAATGCCGTCCAGCTCGAGTAACTCTTCTTTCGCCATATAAAGCTCCTTAAATCATCTATTCGTCGCGATTGTATGCGAGACCGGCCCGACCTCGCGATGCCTTTTAACGCCTAACAGTCGCGCCTAGTCACAGATCCGCAACAGTCTGGCCGTCGATCTGACCGTCGATCAGCTTTTCCGCATGCAACAAGCACGCCCGGCGAGCCTGGCCGCCGTTTTCGAACGATCCGGCCTGCTCGATGCGGAAAACGCGGCTTTCGCCCGTTGCTTCCTCGCCTGCCGGCGGAGCGCGGCGGATGCGCACCGACGCTTCGTAACCGGTGTCCGCTGCACGGACCGCCACACCGCTATCTCGGGCGCCGCGGGGGTAGATCAGCGGATGAATTTCATAACCCTTGTACGTCTTAACAGGCTGTTGAAAAGCGCCCCGTCATGACGACCGGAGCAGTGTTCAAGAGGTTTGCACATGCAATTTGCTGCTGAATTGCGGGTTCGCCGAGTGGTTTTGGCAGGCAGTGCGCAGGCACACCAGCCCGGCGCCGTACGGTGCTCGCACCATGGCGGCTCATTGCAACGCTCCTTGTGGCACCACGCTTGGCATTCGGGCCATGCGGGTCAGATTGCTCGCGGCCATCGTCAGCTTGAAGTGCTGGTCAACGCGCTTGATGCCGCGATAGACCGTCTGCCGGATCCGGCCAATTGTCTTG
>LGTG01000544.1 GCA_001190015.1 Candidatus Burkholderia crenata | reverse complement strand
CCCCGGTAAGAACGCAATCCTTCACCGCACAACCGCCGGATTTACCGCACCTAATCCTTGACCACGAGAGCTTCACGGTTACGTGCCCACTTGCCCTGATCGGCACCGCCTTCTATCCGGTTCTTGTACATCGGCTCACGGTTTCGCTCCACGCTCGGTCACCCTCACGCAGTTGCGCTTCACTTCGTTCGCTGTGATCAACTCACGGGAGGACTTACACCTCCAAGATTGCGCCCATGCTGGGTGCACGCGAAAAAAAGCCGGCGTCATCACTGACGCCGGCTTTCTTTTTGAATCTCACAAAGCAGGCCGATAAGCCGAATTCTGTGCACGCCTCACGCCCGAAAGCATAACGCGCGTGGCAGCCATTCCTCTAGTCGCGCCATTACTGGCGCGCTCAAGCTTCCTACCCGCAGACGAGACGGAGGCACCGTCCTGCATCGCGAAGATGCCCGCCTGCCTACTTGGAATTGCTCCGGGTGGAGGTTACCTTGCCGGTCTGCCTTGCAGCAGCCGCGGTGCGCTCTTACCGTACCGTTTCACCCTTACCTGATCCCCGGACTTGCGCCCGGGGCCATCGGCGGTTTGCTTTCTGTTGCCCTGTTCCGCGTGTCGCCACGGATGGCCGTTAGCCATCACCCTGCCTGGTGGAGTCCGGACTTTCCTCGCCCTCTCCGGCCGAAACCGGAAAAGCCGCGACTGCCTGGCCTACTTTGCACGGCCGATTTTAGCATGGGGTCAGCGCGGCCTCGCTGCCAGGCTCATTGCGCAGGTTTTGCCCGCGATCGACGGCCGGACCGGAAGACCTGAGGGTCATCGTAGAAAGACGGGGTTTCGTTTTCGAGCCACCAGCCCGGTACGCCCAGCACGGGCAACGGCGTGAAATATCGGTTGGAAATGGCTTCGCTGTTTAGCCGTTCAGATACTGCGTGGTCGAGGATCGCGCGACGCTCGGCATTGGTAGCGGAGAAATAAACCCGCTCGACATCCACGATCCACGCATGCCCGGTGCACGTCTTATAGGGTGCGACCAGCTTTTCCAGCAACGCATGACCGAAGATGCGCGCCGCGCCTCGGGTCGGGCCCGATGCCAAGCACATCGATTTTCGCGGCCTGCCAGGCATTCAGCGCCTCCTTGATGCGCGGATACTGGAACCATATCGAGCCATTGAAGAAATCGTGCAGGTTGTGGCGCGTGGGTACACAGCCGGTCTCAGCGATATGCCCTTCATACGATGCGCCCGCCGGCAACTCGTCCTGCGCGATGAACGACAGCGGCTTACCGCGTCCGATTATGCGCGGGTCGCGGTGTGCGTCGGCGTTAAGCGTGGAAAGATAGGCTGAGTAGCTAACGAATTAACGAATGCAGCCTGGCGCCAGCGCTCACCGCGCTCGGCAAGTGGCATCAGCCACGGACAGGACCAGTCGATGTCCATAAAGCGCTGCGCCGCGCAGGTATCGGTTGGCAGCGATACCGTTCCCGCGTTTTCAGGCTTCAGTGAATTTTCCCGGTCGGACATACGAGTCGCCAGAGCGGCGCGGGGGTTACGTGCAGCAAAAACCGGCGCGCTCGGATCTTCCCTGGCGCGCATGGGTAATCGTCACTCCATGCGCCAGTCAATCGATTCGCCGCCGCCCAGCGGCAGGATTTCATCACCGCACGCCATGAATTCCGCCGGCAGCGTCCAGGGTTCCCGGCGCAACGTCACGCGCTCGGTTGCGCGCGGCAAACCGTAAAAGTCCGCGCCGTGGAAACTCGCGAAACCCTCGAGCCGGTCGAGCGCACCGGCCTGATCGAAGGCTTGCGTGTAAAGCTCCAGCGCGTGCAGTGCTGTGTAGCAACCCGCACAGCCGCACGCGTGCTCCTTCAAACCCTTTGCATGCGGCGCGCTGTCCGTGCCGAGGAAAAAGCGCGGATTGCCCGACGTGACCGCCGCAAGCAGCGCCACCCGATGTGTCTCGCGCTTGAGCACCGGCAAGCAGTAGTAATGCGGCCGCATTCCGCCAACAAACAGCGCGTTGCGGTTGTACAGCAGATGGTGCGCAGTCAGCGTGGCGCCGGTCGGACCGTCGGCATCGCGAACGTAATCCGCGGCGTCCTTCGTCGTGATGTGCTCGAACACGACCTTCAGCGCGGGGAAATCACGGCGCAACGGCGTCATCACGCGGTCGATAAATACCTTCTCGCGATCGAACATATCGATGGCCGGGTCTGTTACTTCGCCATGCACGAGCAGCGGCAGGTCGTGCTTTTGCATGGCCTCCAGCGTTTTCGCACATTTTGCGATGCTCGTGACACCAGCGTCCGAATTGGTCGTCGCCCCCGCCGGATAAAGCTTCACACCGTGGACAAAACCACTTTCGCGGGCGCGGTGAATTTCATCGAGCGGAGTGTTGTCGGTGAGATAAAGCGTCATCAGCGGCTCGAAACGCGCACCCGGGCCGTCCTTGGGCAACGCCGCCAGGATGCGTTCGCGATACGCCGCCGCCATCTCGATCGTTATCACCGGCGGCCGCAGGTTCGGCATGATGATCGCGCGGCCGAACTGCCGCGCCGTGTGCGGCAGCACGGCGGCAAGCACAGCGCCGTCGCGCACATGCAAATGCCAGTCGTCGGGACGTACGAGCGTGACGGAGTCAACAGAAGATGCGGAAGCAGGCGTGGAAGCGGACATTGGCGTGATAGCGATGAAAATAATCGGATGACGAAACGCAGTGGCAGTGATGGCCGCGAAAACCAAAAAGCATAAACGCGCACGGAAACATAAGCGGGGCCGAAGCGCGTTTCAACCTGCGCAACACACATTCGCCATAAATATCGGCCGGATCAGCGAATCAAGTGCCGACACTGCTTAGCAGGCTGTTGAAATTGGGTACCGTGTA
>LGTG01000543.1 GCA_001190015.1 Candidatus Burkholderia crenata | reverse complement strand
TGTACATCGGCTCACGGTTTCGCTCCACGCTTCCTCCCCACGCTCGGTTACCCTCACGCAGTTGCGCTTCACTTCGTTTGCTGTGGTCAACTCACGGGAGGACTTACACCTCCAAGATTGCGCTCATGCTGGGCGCACGCGAAAAAAAGCCGGCGTCATCACTGACGCCGGCTTTCTTTTTGAATCTCACAAAGCAGGCCGATAAGCCGAATTCTGTGCACGCCTCACGCCCGAAAGCGTAACGCGCGTGGCAGCCATTCCTCTAGTCGCGCCATTATTGGCGCGCTCAAGCTTCCTACCCGCAGACGAGACAGAGACACCGTCCTGCATCGCGAAGATGCCCGCCTGCCTACTTGGAATTGCTCCGGGTGGAGGTCACCTTGCCGGTCTGGCCTTGCAGCAGCCGCGGTGCGCTCTTACCGTACCGTTTCACCCTTACCTGATCCCCGGACTTGCGCCCGGGGGCATCGGCGGTTTGCTTTCTGTTGCCCTGTTCCGCGTGTCGCCACGGATGGCCGTTAGCCATCACCCTGCCTGGTGGAGTCCGGACTTTCCTCGCTCTCTCCGGCCGAAACCGGAAAAGCCGCGACTGTCTGGTCTACTTTGCAAGGCCGATTTTAGCATGGGGTCAGCGTGGCCTCGCTGCCAGGCTCATTGCGCAGGTTTTGCCCGCGATCGACGGCCGGACCGGAGGTCATCGTAGAAAGAAGGGGTTTCGTTTTCGAGCCACCAGCCCGGTACGCCCAGCACGGGCAACGGCGTGAAATATCGGTTGGAAATGGCTTCGCTGTTTAGCCGTTCAGATACTGCGTGGTCGAGGATCGCGCGACGCTCGGCATTGGTAGCGGAGAAATAAGCCGGCTCGACATCCACGATCCACGCATGCCCGGTGCACGTCTTATAGGGTGCGACCAGCTCTTCCAGCAACGCATGACCGAAGATGCGCGCCGCGCCTCGGGTCCGGCCCGATGCCAAGCACATCGATTTCCGCGGCCTGCCGGGCATTCAGCGCCTCCTTGATGCGCGGATACTGGAACCATATCGAGCCATTGAAGAAATCGTGCAGGTTGTGGCGCCTGGGTACACAGCCGGTCTCAGCGATATGCCCTTCATACGATGCGCCCGCCGCAACTCGTCCTGCGCGATGAATGACAGCGGCTTACCGCGTCCGATTATGCGCGGGTCGCGGTGTGCGTCGGCGTTAAGCGTGGAAAGATAGGCTGAGTAGCTAACGAATTAACGAGTGCAGCCTGGCGTCAGCGCTCACCGCGCTCGGCAAGTGGCATCAGCCACGGACAGGACCAGTCGATGTCCATAAAGCGCTGCGCCGCGCAGGTATCGGTTGGCAGCGATGCCGTTCCCGCGTTTTCAGGCTTCAGTGAATTTTCCCGGTCGGACATACGAGTCGCCAGAGCGGCGCGGGGGTTACGTGCAGCAAAAACCGGCGCGCTCGGATCTTCCCTGGCGCGCATGGGTAATTGTCACTCCATGTGCCAGTCAATGGATTCGCCGCCGCCCAGCGGCAGGATTTCATCACCGCACACCATGAATTCCGCCGGCAGCGTCCAGGGTTCCCGGCGCAGCGTCACGCGCTCGGTTGCGCGCGGCAAACCGTAAAAGTCCGCGCCGTGGAAACTCGCGAAACCCTCGAGCCGGTCGAGCGCACCGGCCTGATCGAAGGCTTGCGTGTAAAGCTCCAGCGCGTGCAGTGCTGTGTAGCAACCCGCACAGCCGCACGCGTGCTCCTTCAAACCCTTTGCATGCGGCGCACTGTCAGTGCCGAGGAAAAAGCGCGGATTGCCCGACGTGACCGCCGCAAGCAGCGCCACCCGATGTGTCTCGCGCTTGAGCACCGGCAAGCAGTAGTAATGCGGCCGCATTCCGCCAACAAACAGCGCGTTGCGGTTGTACAGCAGATGGTGCGCAGTCAGCGTGGCGCCGGGCGGGCCCGTCGGCATCGCGAACGTAATCCGAGGCGTCCTTCGTCGTGATGTGCTCGAACACGACCTTCAGCGCGGGGAAATCACGGCGCAACGGCGTCATCACGCGGTCGATAAATACCTTCTCGCGATCGAACATATCGATGGCCGGGTCTGTTACTTCGCCATGCACGAGCAGCGGCAGGTCGTGCTTTTGCATGGCTTCCAGCGTTTTCGCACATTTTGCGATGCTCGTGACACCAGCGTCCGAATTGGTCGTCGCCCCCGCCGGATAAAGCTTCACACCGTGGACAAAACCACTTTCGCGGGCGCGGCGAATTTCATCGAGCGGAGTGTTGTCGGTGAGATAAAGCGTCATCAGCGGCTCGAAACGCGCACCCGGGCCGTCCTTGGGCAACGCCGCCAGGATGCGTTCGCGATACGCCGCCGCCATCTCGGTCGTTATCATCGGCGGCCGCAGGTTCGGCATGATGATCGCGCGGCCAAACTGGCGCGCCGTGTGCGGCAGCACGGCGGCAAGCACAGCGCCGTCGCGCACATGCAAATGCCAGTCGTCGGGACGTACGAGCGTGACGGAGTCAACAGAAGATGCGGAAGCAGGCGTGGAAGCGGACATTGGCGTGATAGCGATGAAAATAATCGGATGACGAAACGCAGGGGCAGTGATGGCCGCGAAAACCAAAAAGCATAAACGCGCACGGAAACATAAGCGGGGCCGAAGCGCGTTTCAACCTGCGCAACATACATTCGCCATAAATATCGGCCGGCCGGATCAGCGAATCAAGTGCCAACACTGCTTAGCAGGCTGTTGAAATTGGGTACCGTGTAAGCGGGGTTTGAGGGACAAGCGTTATGGATATCGTGTTCATAATCTTTGGCGATGGATGCGATGCGCGGATTGGATGAGATGCAAGAAAAGAACCTCTGTTTACT
>LGTG01000542.1 GCA_001190015.1 Candidatus Burkholderia crenata | reverse complement strand
CCTTATACGATGACCCGCATGGCCCGAATGCCAAGCGTGGTGCCACAAGGAGCGTTGCAATGAGCCTGCCATGGTGCGAGCACCGTACGGCGCCGGGTCGGCGTGCCTGTGCACTGCCTGCCAAAACCGCTCGGCGAACCCGCAATTCAGCAGCAAATTGCATGTGCAAACCCCTTGAACATTGCTTCGGTCGTCATGACGGGGCGCTTTTCAACAGCCTGCTAAGGTGTTGCGTTGTTGAGTTGAGCGCAGCAGAGTCTGGAGACGGCTGTGGAGAGCCGGACGTTTTATTTCAGCTCTCAACTCCTGGCAGTCGCCAACGCGTTCCAGTCGTTTGACCGCAAGCAATTTTCCATAAGCGGTCATCGCCATGACAACCAAGTCACGGCGATGACGCGTCTTCAAACGTTCACTTTTCGCTCGTT
Organism: Candidatus Burkholderia crenata; assembly: GCA_001190015.1. Lineage (GTDB taxonomy): Bacteria > Pseudomonadota > Gammaproteobacteria > Burkholderiales > Burkholderiaceae > Caballeronia > Caballeronia crenata. The sequence continues at coordinate 1,866 of LGTG01000542.1, read as the reverse complement.
GCGGCCGCTGTCTTTCGCGGACGCCGGCTAGCCGGCTCCGTTTTACGTGGCGTCCTTTTTGCGGCCGTTTTCTTTGCAGCAGACTCGTCCGTGCTGTCGACAGTGTCGGCTGCAGGGGCAATCTCAATCGGCGCTTCCGGCTGCGTCTCTGCCACGACTTTCTTCGCTGTCGCCTGACGTCCACGCCGCGCTACGCCGCGTTTGGGTGACGGCGTTTCATTTACTTCGCTTGGTTGCGCAAGTGTTTCTTCCGTGCGTTCCACGAACACGAATTCTTCCTTAGCTTTCGGCGGTAGCGTGAAGAACGGTCGCTCGTCGGCAGCTTTAGCGTGAGCTTCGGGTGGCAGTTTCTGTGCTACATCGAACAGCGGTTCGTGAACCTGCGGCCTTGGGTTTCGATTGTTTCGGCGATTGCGGTCGCGGCCCTGCTTGGGTCGCGCTTCCAGCTGCGCCTCAGGTTGCTGCGCGGTTTGCGGTTCGTCGAAGAGCGGTTCCGCGACCTGCGATCGTGGGTTCGGTCCGTCTCTGCGATCATGCTCGTCATCCGATTCGGAGTGCGCTTTTGGACGCGTTGCGGATTGTGCCTCGCGCGGTTCATCGAAGAGGGGTTCGGAAACTTGCGGACGCGGGTTGCGGCCCTTCCTCCGATTCCGGTCGTTACCTGTATTCCCCGTTTGCCGATTTTCCTTCGACACGACGGGCGCCTCGATGTCCCTTACTGGTTCCGTTGCGGCCACTGATTGCGTGCGAAACACAAATGATCCGGACTTTTCGTCCCGTCCGACTTCGAGCAAGCCGCGCAACTGGGCTTCCTCAAGCAGATTGCCGAACGCGCGGAAACCGTAGTACGACTCGTTGAAATCGGGCTTGCGCCGCTTGATCGCACTCTTGAGCACCGAGGCCCAGATCTTGCCGCTTTCGCCGCGCTCGGAGGCGAGGTCATCGAACGTTTCCACCGCGATCGCAATGGCTTTGGCCTTGCGTGCTTCGATTTCGTGCTTGGGCTGGCGATCGTCGTCGGGTGAGCGTTTGGCCGAGGATGCCGCTGCGTTCGCATCCCGTGCATCGTGTGCTTCACGGGCCTCGCGCGCTTCACGCTTGGCGATCGCTCGTTGCTGCTCGCGAACGAGGTCATCGTAGAAAATGAATTCATCGCAGTTCGCGACGAGCAGATCGGAGGTCGAGTTTTTCACGCCCACGCCGATCACTTTCTTCGCGTTCTCGCGCAACTTCGATACGAGCGGCGAGAAGTCCGAATCGCCGCTGACGATAACGAAGGTATCCACGTGGGACTTCGTGTAGCAGAGATCGAGTGCGTCGACGACGAGCCGGATGTCCGCTGAATTTTTGCCGGACTGACGCACGTGCGGAATTTCGATCAGCTCGAAACTCGCTTCGTGCATGGCGGCTTTAAAACCTTTGTAGCGATCCCAGTCGCAATAAGCCTTTTTCACCACGATGCTGCCTTTGAGCAGCAGACGTTCGAGCACCGGCATGATGTCGAACTTGTCGTACTTTGCGTCGCGCACGCCGAGGGCGACGTTTTCGAAGTCGCAAAACAACGCCATGCTGACGCTATCAGGGGATGAGACCATAGAAACTCCAGCAGGAATGCCGGGTGTGCACGGCAGTATTAACGAGCGCACATGCTATCTGTTTGTGCGCCGGGGTTTGACGGGAGAGAAACAATCGTGACGGGGGGCTGTCAGAGCTTCGAGGTCGCGATGTTACTCCACGAGAATATCGAGGAATGGACGTGTTCTGATCGGAGGAGTGTTCGGGTCGGCACGCGGCCTCTCGGGGTCATTGATCGAACTCAGTCCCAAATATCGGCATAGGGGACGACCATAAGGCCGTACCCCTGCC
>LGTG01000046.1 GCA_001190015.1 Candidatus Burkholderia crenata | reverse complement strand
AAAGCTGCCGTCGCGGTCGCGCGGAATCTCCAGTCGCAGTGGGCCGTCGTCGGTCAGCACCGTCTTGCCGCTCTTGCCGTTACGATGGTTGGTCGCGTCTTCGGGCCGCACAGCACCGGCCGCATAGCCCAGGTGATGTCCGAGCTCGGCACCCAGCGTCCGCTCGGTCAACGCCTTCTTGAATGCGGCCGAAGCGGCGTGCTGCACCGCTTCAGCCGTCATGGGTCCCTTCACGAACTGATCGATCAGTTCCTTCGGAATCGACGGCAACGCCGTCTGGGCATCGGTGGCCATCTTAAGTTTGCGTGGCATACATGCTCCTTGAGCTACATGTTATGCCTTACACACAAAATTTATGACAGGCCCGATGCGTCGAACCCGACGCAATGCGCTCGGCTAAACCAGCGTCGTAACTGGAATGTACATGCACCCGCTTCTTGTCCGGATACGCGTAGGTGTACGCCTTCCTCAGCGCCAGCGACGCCTCGTGAAAGCCCGAAAGAATCAGCTTCTGCTTATTCGGATAATTCGCGATGTCCCCTACCGCGAAGATTCCCGGTCGCGAACTTTCGTAGTTTGAGGTATCCACATCGACCCGGCCGCCCACAACTTTCAAACCCCAGTTCGCGATCGGTCCGAGGTCGGCGACCAGACCGTACAACACCACCAGATGATCCGCATCGATCTGCGCTGTGCCGCCGATCCGCCGGATCTCAATCGATGTCAGCTTGTTTTCGGGCGCGGTCAGCGACGCGATCGAACCAACCATGAACTCCATTTCACCTGCGTCGACTGCGCGCTTCATCTCATCGACACTCGACGCCACCGCGCTAAACCCATTGCGCCGATGCACCAGCACGACCCGGCGTGCGACCTTGCGCAATGCCAGCGCCCAATCAAGTGCCGAGTCGCCACCGCCGGCGACTATCACGGTCTTGTCGGCGAAATCGGCGAGATTTTGCACGCTGTAGTGAACGTGGCTACCTTCAGGCGGTGTCGCTTCGGGGAGCGCCAGGCGTTGCGGCACGAACGCGCCGTTCCCGGCGGCCAGCATGATCGCGGCGGTATCGAAGACGAGGCCCTGGCCCGTCGTAACGGTCCACCAGCCGTCTTCACGCTGCTGAACGGTTTCGACTCGTTGACCTAAGTGAATCGGGGCATTGAAGGGACGACATTGCTCCATGAGGCGGTCGACCAGTTCACGCGCCGTGCACGATTGAATGGCGGGGATATCGTAGATGGGCTTGTCGGGATACAACTCAATGCACTGGCCGCCGATTCGCTCCAGCGTATCGACGATCTGACAGGATAACCCTACCACCCCCGCCTCAAATGCCGCAAAGAGGCCTACGGGACCTGCACCGACGATCAGGACATCGGTGCGGATCGAGGATGTTGGGAATGTTGACGCATCGATGAGAGTGTCTGCTTCAGAAGTCATTCGGTATCCGTGGTGTCATGCACGCGGGCGCGCGGCATCTGTTGATCCACCATACAGAACTTGCCGGACCAGGGCAACGGTTGAGAGTTCGCGCCAGACTTTCAGCGCTCACGCATGTGTCATCGACAGCCCTTTCGTTCCGCTCGATTGGGTGTTTACCATCAGACCGTCGCCTTCCTTCTTTAGCCGCCAGCAAGGGAATGATCCAGGAGAGGCGACTATTTCCGGCTGCATTGATATTTCGCATAAAGCAAACCGGATATTGGAGGTATTGTCGGCGCGCAATGCATTGAGTTTGCGCGTACGGAAGGCATTGCCGACGGCGAAAGCGGCCAACGCTCGACGAATCTGTTCAAACAACATTGCAAGCGGTTGCCGCGACACAGTGTTTTCAACGCTTCTCTGGCGGGTTGCCGCGCCTGAATCCTCAGAACAAATATCGAACAGTAAGCCGTAGTGGGCTTTGCTCGAATCTTGATTCCAGACTTCAATATATCTCAAAAGTATATCATAATATTATATGGGTACATCGCAAAATCGCGCCATTCAGAACTATCGCACTTGCCTCAGCGAGCGTGGTCTTGCACGCTTCGAAGTACTGGGTCGCGATGCTGATCGCGACCTTACGCTCACTGGCTCGCCGCTTGACAGAAGATAGCCCCCAAGCCTCGCAGCTACGTGTAGTAGTGAGCCAAACCCTCTCTGGTAACCCCACCCACAAAGGGCGGAATTCTGGCTGCTCTTCGACGCTTTCCGCTGGTAGAAACGGATATTGAGCTGGTTCGTTAGCATGATGAAGGACGTCACGTAAATATCTGATGCGCTACCTGCTCGACACCAACATCATCAGCAACGTCACCAAACCAACGCCGTCGGAGTCATTGCTGATGTGGATTGCTCAACAGAACGACGAAGACCTTTTCATCGCTTCCCTCACGGTCGCAGAGATCCGTCGGGGCGTGCTGGAAAAGCCTACGAGCAAACGGCGTGATCAACTCGATTCATGGTTTTTCGGGCCGGATGATCCTCAGTCCTTGTTCGCCGGACGCGTACTGTCCTTCGACGAAAACGCGAGTCTCATTTGGACTCGCCTGATGGCCGACGCGAAGAGCAAAGGACAGCCAAGGAGCGCACTCGACACCATCATCGCGGCCGTCGCCGAGGCCAATACCATTGCGTTGTAGTGACCGACAATGAAAGAGACTTTCCCGGCGTCGAGACGTTTAATCCTATTCGGGCACGTACTTGATGAGCTGCATTCGATCAACTGACATGATCTTCCGCGAGGACTTGTTTGAAATGGAACGAGCGGGGCTATGAGTCAAACGCGCAGGAGAGCACCCATGTCGTCGAGACGGGTCAGGGTCTGGACATCAATTTGACTCGTTTCTCGGGCTAGCACCCGGGTATAGCAGCACTGGCCGCAAGATCCGGTTCGGATCGATCTCCAGTCGAAAAGAATCAGCCTTTTCGGCCAATCGCGGCAGCGACGATCGCGACCTGCACGCCAATCATTCGCCGCATGTCTGCACCATCGCGAGCGATTTCCTTGAACCCCTTGATCGTAAACACAATCGTCTCGGCCAGGTCCCTGGCTGCTATCCCGAGGCCGGATTCGGCAAGTGGTGCACTGATGATTTCCGTCAGCAAGTCTCCGAACGCGGAGAATCCATTACAGACGGACGCGAAACCCAGGTCAAACATGTCTTTAGCGTCCGGGTGCGCCTGCACCAACTCGAATCCCTCTGCTCCCCACGCCTCGCAGGCATAGCACAGCTTTTTTTCGAACCCGCGGTAGCACGGCAGCCGCTTGCGAATCTCGCTCAGCTTGTCAGCCACCATTGCGTCCACGACCGCGTGAAAAATCGCGTCCTTGTCGGGAAACGCCAGATACAGCGTCGGACGAGACAGACCCGCCACTTGCGCGATGTCTGCCAGCGCGCATAGCCATATCGTAGAAATACGCCTATTGCCGCCTGGACCACCTGGTCTCGGTGCGTTGAAGTTGTTTCGCTCATGACGCCGATTATGGCACATCGACGACAAGACACTTTGACGAAAACTGTCAGATAAACTAGACTTTTGTCATTTACAGTTTTACTAAAACTGTAAATCCATAGAAACTATCAACCAATTCGAGAGATACACATGGCCAGCCCCAAAGGGCGAATTCAACCGGTCGTTGCAACATCTCGAAATTTGGAGGTGTTAAAATAAATAGGGCGACCGCGGGGCTGGGGCTCGCAACAAACCGGGAGGCCGATGATGCCAACGCCGGGCAGGCCAGGTGTCAGTCAGTTTGAGACGAAGCAAGCGTTCTGGAAATTTATTGCCGAAGGAATGGAAAGTAACGCTGCGGCGCTGGCTTGCGGCGTGTCGCAACCGTTGGGTCCGCGATGGTTTCGCGAAGCCGGCGGCATGCCGCCGATTGAGTTGGTGCCTCGCTCGGGCGATACCTATCGTTCTCAGAACGTGAGGAGATTGCGCTGCTGTGGGCTCAAGATTACAGGATTCGAGAGATCGCACGAAGGCTAGGTCGGTCGCCGTTGACTATCTCGCGGGGGTTGGGCGGGGGGG
>LGTG01000541.1 GCA_001190015.1 Candidatus Burkholderia crenata | reverse complement strand
TACGGCGCCGGGCCGGCGTGCCTGCTCACTGCCTGCCAAAACCACTCGGCGAACCCGCAATTCAGCAGCAAATTGCATGTGCAAACCTCTTGATGATGTGCAAACCTCTTGAACACTGCTTCGGTCGTCATGACGGGGCGCTTTTCAACAGCCTGCTAAAGGCACCGACATTAGTCGATACTCCGAGCGAGAACTCGACGCAGTTGCGAACGCGCTTAATTGCAGACCACGCAAAGCCCTCGATTGGAAGACACCAGCCGAGGCGTTTGAGGAGTTAATATTCGCAACCTAAATGATGGTGTTGCAATGACTGCTTGAACCTAAGCATGCAGTGACAAGCGCGAGGGAAGGGCGCGCGTTAATGCGCTTCCGACGGATCGGCCTGCTTGGTCTTCACGGTGCGGATCTCCGGCGCGAGCTGCGCAAAGATCCACGCTGACGCGGCCGTAACGATGCCGACGCAGAGGAAAGTCGCGTGAAACGCGGGCAGCGAATTTGTCGCGGTAACCTTCGGCAGAATGCCGGTGAAAGTCGCGAGTACCGCGCCGGCGATCGTGACGCCGAGACTCATGGACAGCATCTGCACCAGCGAGAACAAGCTGTTGCCGCTGCTGGCGCCGCCGGTCCCAAGGTCCTTCAGCGTCAGCGTGTTCATCGCGGTGAACTGGATGGAGTTGACGCCGCCGAAGAACGCCAGTTGTACGAGCCTCAGCCAAAGAGGCTGCTCGGCGCTGGTGAGCGAGAAACTTGCCATCGTGAGTCCGACAAGCACGGTATTGACTACCAACACCCTCCGATACCCGCGCTTCATGATCAGGCTGGTCACAATGCGCTTCGACACCATTCCCGCAGCGGCCACGGGCAACATCATGAGACCGGCTTCAAACGCCGAATAACCGAAACTGATCTGAAGCAGCAGCGGCAGCAGATACGGCATCGCGCCGCTGCCGATCCGCGCGAACAGATTGCCGAGCAAGCCGACGCAGAACATCTTGAAGAGATCAAGCGAGAAGATGGGTTGTGGCACGCGCACGGCGTGCAGCCCGTACACACGCGAGGCTCAGCACGAGCAACACCAGCACGATGGCGTGCTGGAGGCCGAGATCGGCGAGGCCATCGAGTGAAATCGTCAGCGCCGCCATGCCGACCGCGAGCAGCAGATAGCCAGCGAGATCGAAGGGGGCTGTAGCGGGGTTGCGGCTATCGGTCATGAAAAGCCGCGTGGCAATGCAGCCGATCACGCCTACCGGTACATGATCAGGAAGATCCAGTGCCACAAGGCGATCTGCACGATCCAGCCGCCGAGTGTCGGTCCGATCAGCCCCGGGATGGCCACAAATGACATGGCGCTGAGGAGGCACCAAGCGCAGCAGCGAAAGGTGTCCGACGGGCAGCAGCATGGCGCCCCCCACCCCTTGCACCACCCGATAAATCACGAGTTGCATGAGCGAGTGAGCATTCGCGCAAAGCAATGAGCCGATGGTGAAGATCAGGATCGCGCTGAAGAAGACATGACGCGTGCCGAGCTTGTCGGCCAGCCAGCCGGAGAACGGAATGACCGTCGCCATGGTCAGCGAATACGCAATGACCACGCCGCATACACAGGGGCGCTTCACCGAGGCTCTTCGCCATGGCGGGTAGTGCGGTGTTGACGATGGTGGAGTCGAGCGGCTGGATGAAAAAGCCGGTGGCGACGAGCCACAGCATGATCGTGAGCGCTTGGGGGGAGGGAGTGGACGCAACGTTCGAGCGGATGATTGTGTCGGGCATGAAAGAAGTCGGCGGGAGGGGTGGGGGTGATTTTACGTGGATGTACGCACGGATTGCGTGCTGATCTTCGCAACGACCGGCGCACGGGTTGGACCTGACCGGAAACTGATTGGAGCGCCGGCGGTCCATACCATCGAGGGTGAACCCGAGGACCCCGGGTGGACCAAGCGACATTGAGAAGGAGCATGGCCATGAAAGCTGTCGAAGAACTCTGGCGTCTGGCACAGGGAGACCCCGAGGCGTTTGAACACCTCACGGTTAGCGGCGACGAACGGCAACTGCCGTCGGTGTATCGGGTGAGTGACCTGGCCACGGCGAGCGTGGGAGCGTCGACGTTGGCGGCAGCAGAATGCTTCAGGCATCGCACTGGGCGGCAGCAAGACGTGCATGTCTACACCCGCCGCACGGCAATCGCGTTCCGCAGCGAACGCTACTTGGGCATCGGAATCGATAAACCGCCGGAGCGGCGCGATTCGCTGATGGGCTTCTACGAGACCGGCGACGGCCGCTGGATCCAGCTTCATACGGACTTCAAGCATCATCGGGACGGCGTGGTCAAGCTGCTGGGCTGTTCGAACGATCACGCTGGCGTCACTCAGGCCATCCGCGGTCGGAACGACGCAATGCCTGGACGAGGCGTTCGCCGATGCCAGCCTGTGCGCCGCGCTGATCCGTACGCCGGAGGAATGGGCGCTCTTGCCGCAAGCTCAGGCGATCGCGGAAATACCGTTGCTGGAGATCGTCAAACTCGACGATGCACCGTCGGAGCCGATTGGTGACGGCGAGCCGCAACGGCCTTTGTCAGAGTCCGCGTGCTGGACTTGAGCCGCATCATCGTGGGTCCGGTGGTGGGGCGCACGCTTGCCGAGCATGGCGCCGATGTCCTGTTCATCAACGCCGCATCTGCCGAACATTCCACCGCTGGTGATCGACAACGGCCGCGGCAAGCGCTCGGCGACGCTCGACCTTCGCGAAGAAAGCGGCCGCGAATCGCTGCGCGCATTATTGAACGATGCCGATGTATTCCTGCAAGGCTATCGCCCCGGCGCGCTGGCATCGTGTACGTGGCGATATCGGCGTATGGGCACAAGGGCCCTTGGTCGCAACGGCGCGGTTTCGACAGCCTCGTGCAGTCGGCGAGCGGCTTAGGTTCAAGCAGTCATTGCAACACCATCATTTAG
>LGTG01000540.1 GCA_001190015.1 Candidatus Burkholderia crenata | reverse complement strand
AAACTTGCCCAACTGGGTGGCTATCTGGCCCGAGCCAATGATCCTCCTCCGGGCAATATCGTTGTCTGGCGAGGATTGGTAAGGCTTACAGATATCCTGCTCGGTTTCGAACTCGCCGAAAAATATGGGTAATTGCAAGCGAAAGGCTACGGCTACGCGTACGAGCGCATTGTCAGCGGCGCGGGTCATGACGCCATCCGCCTCGCGCGGCATGTGCCCGCGGCCATGGTTTTCATCCCCTGCGTGGATGGGCTGTCGCACAACGAAGCAGAGGACGCGCTTCCCGAAGACGTTACTTGCGGCGCGAACGTTTTGATCAATGCGGTACTGGCTCGTGCGGTGATTAACGCGACGATCAGCGCGTAACAAGGACCCGACAATGCTGACTTACTTCCATCCTTTGCAACTCAAGCATCATCCGCGCACGTATCTTTCGCGTGACCAGATGCGCGCACCGCAGGAGATTCCGGAGCGCGCGTTGCGGCTGGTCGAGGCGTCGAAGGCCCTGGGTTTCGATGTCCGCGAACCCGCCGACTTTGGCGCCGCGCCGCTCGCCGCCGTGCACGGCATGAACTACTTGTGCTTCCTTGAGGAGGCGCATCGCGAGTGGAAAAAGGTGCCCGCTGAATGGGGCGACGAAGTGATGTCGAATGTGTATATCCGCGAGAACAATCCGTTGCGTGGGGTGCTCGGGCAAGCAGCGCGTTATCTCGCCGACGGCAGTTGCCCGGTCGGCCCTGATACTTACGAATCCGCATACTGGTCGGCGCAAAGCGCGCTGGCGGGGGCAAACGCTATTCTTGACGGTGCGCGTGAGGCGTATGCATTGTGCCGGCCGCCGGGGTATCATGCGCGCGCTAGCGGCAGGGGGCTGCTACCTGAACAACGCGGCAATCGCGGCGCAGGCGCTGCGTGCGAAGTACGGCCGCGTAGCCATCCTCGATACCGACATGCACCACGGCCAGGGCGTGCAGGAAATCTTCTACGACCGCAGCGACGTGCTGTATGTCGCCATTCACGGCGACCCGACGAACTTCTATCCGGTCGTTGCCGGTTTCGACGACGAGCGTGACCACGCAGCCGGCGATGGTTACAACGTGAATTTGCCGATGTCGCATGGTTCGCCGGAGGAGGTGTTCTTCGATCGTCTCGATACCGCCGCGCGCGTGCTCGAGCGCTTCCAGCCGGACGTACTGGTGCTGGCGCTTGGCTTTGATATCTACAAGGACGATCCTCAGTCGCTGGTCGCGGTAAGCACCGAGAGTTTCGGCAAACTCGGACGTCAAGTCGGCGCGCTGAACTTGCCGACGCTGATCGTGCAGGAGGGCGAGTATCACATTGATACGCTAGAGGTGAATGCGCGCGGGTTCTTCGGCGGGTTTGGCGCGGGGCGTTGAAAAGGCGAGGGAAAACCGCTTCCCCTTGTCTTAAGGCCCTTTTAAGCCCGCCTTAACTCGTCCCGGCTAGAATAGTTATCCGGGCTGCAAAGCCAAGACAAGCCGTGACCCAAACCGATGCGAATCCTACTGGTAGAAGACGACAGAATGATTGCGGAAGGCGTCCGCAAGGCGCTGCGCAGCGACGGATTCGCGGTGGACTGGGTGCAGGACGGTGAAGCCGCCATGACGGTGGTAGGCGGCGAACCTTACGATCTCATGCTGCTGGACCTGGGCCTGCCGAAACGCGACGGCTTCGACGTCCTCAAAAGCCTGAGAGCAAAAGGCAACGCATTGCCCGTGCTGATCGTTACCGCCCGAGACGCCATTGCCGACCGTGTAAAAGGCCTGGACGCCGGCGCCGACGACTATCTCGTCAAGCCTTTCGACCTCGACGAACTGGGCGCGCGCATGCGCGCCCTGATCCGCCGCCACGCAGGCCGCGGCGACTCCCTGATCCGCCATGGCGCATTGACGCTGGACCCAGTGGACCACCAGGTTACGCTGGAAGGCAATCCAATAGCCCTTTCAGCCCGCGAATTCGCGCTGCTAGAGGCCCTGATGGCTCGCCCGGGCGCGGTGCTCTCCAAAAGCCAGCTCGAAGAAAAAATCTACGGCTGGGGTGAGGAAATCGGCAGTAATACGGTTGAGGTCTACATCCATTCGCTGCGTAAAAAGCTGGGGCCAGACCTTATCCGCAATGTCCGTGGACTCGGTTACATGGTGTCGAAGGAAGCCTGATGCATTCCATTCGCCGCCAACTGCTGGTCTGGCTGCTGGCACTGGTAATCGTCGGCGTGGGGTTTGCGGGCTGGCTGATCTACCGTCAGGCGCTGGCCGAAGCGAACGAACTCTTCGATTACCAGTTGGAACAGATCGCGGCCGCGTTGCCGTCAGAGCCGTTTTCGTCCGTGCTGCAATCGCGCAGCGACAGCGACGAAGGCGTCGTGATCCAGATCTGGAACCGCAACGGCGTGCTCATGTATTACTCGCATCCGCGCGTGCCGCTGGCGTCGCATGCGGAACTGGGCTTTTCCACCGAAGCCACGCCCCGTGGCGTATGGCGTGTCTACAGCGCCATTGTTGGCGATAACGTCGTCCAGCTCGCGCAGCCGCTGTCCATCCGCAACCGGTTGGCGGCGGGTGTTGCGTGGCGAACCTTGTGGCCGCTGGTGGTGTTGTTGCCGCTGCTCGGTATGGCGATATGGATCATCGTCGGACGGGGTTTGATGCCGCTGCAACGTGTCACGCGTGCGCTCGACACGCGTCATCCTGAAGCCTTGGAGCCTTTACCCGACAACCGCTTGCCGGAAGAAGTCGTCCCCGTCGTGCGCGCGTTGAACGCGTTGCTCGCACGTCTCGCGACCGCGCTGGATACTCAAAAGGCGTTTGTCGCCGACGCCGCCCACGAGCTTCGCACGCCGCTGGCCGCTGTGCAGATCCAGTCGCAACTGGTGGCGCGAGCGAAGGACGACGAGTCACGCAAGGAAGCGCTGGACGACTTACAAGCGGGTATCACGCGCGCCACGCGGCTGGCCGAGCAACTGCTGGCGCTTGCGCGCTCGGAACCCGATGGCAAGAGCGAGACCAAGCGGGTGAACCTGCACGCACTGCTGGACGAATGCGTGGGCGCGTCCGTGCTGGTGGCCCAGCAACGTGGTGTCGACCTGGGCATTGAAGCGAGCGAACCGGCGACCATCACCGGCGACGCGAATGCGTTGCGCGTGATGTTCAACAATCTCATCGATAACGCCACGAAATACACGCCGAGCGGCGGTCGCGTGGATATCTGCCTGCAGCTTGAAGACGGCAAGCCCACCGTGGAGATCGCCGATACCGGTCCGGGTATTCCCGCCGACGAACGCGAGCGTGTATTCGACCGGTTTTATCGCGTGGGAGCAGGCTCCAGCCGGGCGCGCACGGACGTGGCGGGAAGCGGCCTGGGCCTCGCAATCGTGCGCCGGATCGCGATGCAGCCCGACGCGAAAGTTTCGCTCGCCGAATCGAAAAGCGGCGGTCTGCTGGTCTCGATTCAATTTAAAGCGGCCTGATTTGCCCGCTTTAAGTGCCCTTTAAGCGGCGCCTTTTACTCTTCATTTCATTCTGAAACGCATTCCCGAGGAGCACACGATGAAAGCGAAGATCATTTCCCACAGCGCCGCTGCGGTTGCAGTTGCCGTTGCCTTGTCGGCGGGTTATGTGGCCGGAACGCGGAACATCTCGGCACCGCAGGTCATCACGCTGGCACAAGCCGCGATGACGCCGGCCGAAGCTGCTGCGAAGACCGGTATTCTCGATTTCTCCGGCCTGATCGAAACCTACGGCCCGGCGGTCGTCAACATCAGCGCGAAACACGTGGTGAAGACCGCGTCGCGTCGCAATGGCATGAACGGGGGCAATCCTCAATTGCCGATCGATCCGAACGATCCGTTCTACCAGTTCTTCAAACACTTCTACGGCAATGGCGTGCCGGGCATGGGCGGCAACGACGGCCAGAATGCCGCCGATACCCCCAGCGAAAGCCTGGGTTCGGGCTTTATCGTGAGCAGCGATGGTTACATCCTGACCAACGCCCATGTGGTCGATGGCGCGAACGTGGTCACGGTCAAGACCACCGAGAAGCGTGAGTACCGCGCGAAGGTGATCGGTTCGGACAAGCAGTCGGATGTCGCCGTGCTGAAGATCGATGCAAAGAACCTGCAGACCGTCAAGATTGGCGATCCGAACGGCAGTAAGGTCGGCCAGTGGGTAATCGCGATCGGCTCACCTTACGGTTTCGACAACACCGTGACGTCCGGCATCATCAGCGCGAAATCGCGCTCGTTGCTCAACGAGAATTACACACCGTTTATCCAGACCGACGTGCCGGTGAATCCGGGTAACTCGGGTGGCCCGCTCTTCAACCTGCAAGGCGAAGTGATCGGCATCAACTCGATGATCTATTCGCAGACCGGCGGCTTCCAGGGACTGTCGTTCGCAATCCCGATCAATGAAGCCATGAAGGTGAAAGATGCGCTGGTGAAGACCGGACACGTGGATCGCGGCCGTCTTGGCGTGACCGTGCAGGGCATGGACCAGACCCTCGCGAAGTCGTTCGGCCTGCAAAGCCCGAATGGCGCGCTGGTGAGTTCGGTTGAAGCGGGCGGTCCGGCGGCGAAGGCGGGTCTCCAGCCCGGCGACGTGATCCTCTCGGTCGATGGCCAGCCGGTTGCGGACTCGAACGCGTTACCGTCGCAGGTGGCGGCGCTCGCGCCGGGAACCACGGCGAAAGTGCAGGTCTGGCGCGACAAGGCCACGAAGGACCTGACGGTGACCGTAGGCACGTTGTCCGATACCAAGACCGCCACCAGCACGGGCCAGGGTGCGGACAAGGGCGATTCGGCATCGCAGGATGCCCGTCTGGGCGTTGCTGTCCGGCCGCTGACGCCGGAAGAGAAGCAAAGCGCGTCGCTGTCTCATGGCTTGCTGGTGCAACAGTCGGGCGGCGCCGCGGAAAGCGCCGGTATCCAGGCTGGCGACGTGATCTTGGCGGTCAATGGCCAGCCTGTCACGACCGTGCAGCAATTGAAGACGATGGTGGCTCACGCTGGCGACAGTATCGCGTTGCTGATCCAGCGCGACGATGCGCAGATCTTCGTGCCGGTGGATCTGGGTTGATTGCCGGGTGATGGGTCAGGTGATGTAAACGCCGGCGGAACCTTACAATTATCCATATTTTTTACGATTCTCTATTAATAAGGAATCCTTTCTGTTAACGTCGTTGCAAGATT
>LGTG01000539.1 GCA_001190015.1 Candidatus Burkholderia crenata | reverse complement strand
CTCGGCTCATTGGCACCTCTGCTGGTCGTCAAAAGACCGTTCTGCAGAACAAAATCGTTCCGCATTTCTGATCGACGCCGCCATCTGGCGTCGCTTTCTGACCGCCGTTCAAAAAAGCCATGCATCGTCAGATTGCTGCGTTTCATGCGCTTCAGTAGCGCAAGCAAAGCCATGTTTGACATCGGACGGCCTTCCTGGCACCTTCAAAAACGATGCCCTCGCCGCCCTTGGTCGGAAGCCCGTTCAACAGATCCACGGCAGCCTGAGACAGCGACATGCAGTGATCGCGCTTTGCCTTCATCCGGACGGCTGGAACGGTCCATAGGGCCGCAGACAGGTCGAACTCATCCCACCCGCGCCCAGCGTCTCGCTAGTGCGCGTAGCCGTCAGAATCGTGAACTCAAGCGCCCTTGCCGTCGCCGCTTCGTTGCTGCGAAGAACCTTGGCGAACGCGGCCACTTCAGGGTGAGGCAGCGCGGCATGATGCTTTCGCACCTGCACCTTCGAGGGGGCCTCCAATAAGTGATCGAGATGGCCGCTCCAGCGTGCCGGGTTCTCTCCGTCGTGCAAGCCTTGAACTTTCGCCCAGTCCAGAATGCTCTCGATCTTGCCGCGAAGCCGTTTTGCCGTCTCGGTCTTGGTCAGCCAGAGCGGCTGAAGTACCCGCATAACGAAGTCGGTATCGATCGCTTGCGGGCGCAGTGCTCCGATTACCGGATACACGTAGGTGGTGAGCGTGTTGGTCCACTGCTGAGCGTGTTTCACATTGCGCCACGCGCCTTCGTGCGCCTCGATGTATTTACCCGCACACTGCTGGAAGATCATTGAGCGAGCGGCTTCAAGCTTGCGGCGGGCCTTATCTTGCTTCCGAAGTACCGAAGGATCGTTGCCGCGATGTACGGCCGCTTGATGGCTGTTGCGCGCCGTCCTGGCTTGTCCAGCGTCACGCGCGGGTAAAGGTCCGATTTGAATCGAGCTTTCGCGGCCGTCCGGTTTGGTGTAGCGAAACTGCCAATATTTGAGGCTAGTGGGCCGCACCTGTAGGAACAGAGGCCGCCACCATCACGCATACGGTAGACAGCCGCGCGGGGCTTGGCTGAGCGGCATTGCAGATCGCGTAGAAAGCTTTCGGCCATGTGGTAACAAAGCTCGCAAAAAAAGTCCCCCTGAAAAGTACCCGGCATTTTCGGCGATTTCTTGGTTTTTTGCGAGACCACTAGGAATTTCAGATTCGCCGCAGAGCCATACTGGATATTGCTTTGCGGGATTTTATGAGACTATTCGAAACGTAATTCTGGCGGAAAGGGTGAGATTCGAACTCACGGTACCCCTAAAGGTACACTGGATTTCGAGTCCAGCGCATTCGACCACTCTGCCACCTTTCCATTTACTGCAACCGCTTTGCTGCTTGTTACCAGCTCTTTGTGGCCTTCGCTGAGCGGGTCGGGTCAATGCTTCGCGAAAAGATAAATATAGACGACTCGGAATCGATTTCCAACCCCTTTTCGTGAGCCTGTTACAACACAACGGCTCAATCCGCCTTCGGTACTTCCAGTTTTTCTACGCCACGCATGTACGGCCGCAATACCGCCGGCACCGTCACCGATCCATCCGCGTTCTGGAAGTTCTCGAGCACCGCAACGAGCGTGCGCCCGACCGCCAGCCCCGACCCGTTTAACGTATGAACAAATTCGAGCTTGCCCTGCGCATTGCGGAACCGCGCCTGCATCCGACGAGCCTGGAACGCTTCAGTGTTCGAACAGCTCGAGATCTCGCGATAGGTGTTCTGCGCCGGCAGCCAAACTTCAAGATCGAATGTCTTCGACGCCGAAAACCCCATGTCGCCCGTGCACAGCGTAATCACGCGATACGGCAGTTCAAGCTTCTGCAGGATTGCTTCGGCGTGTCCAACCATTTCGTCGAGCGCGTCGTAGGATTTCTCCGGCGACACGACTTGCACCATTTCCACTTTGTCAAACTGGTGCTGGCGGATCAGGCCACGTGTATCGCGGCCATACGAGCCCGCTTCGGAGCGAAAGCAGGGTGAATGCGCAGTGAACTTCACCGGCAGCGCAGCGGCTTCGAGAATGCTTTCACGGACCGTGTTCGTCAGCGAAATCTCAGACGTCGAAATCAGGTATTGCGTGACCGTGTTTTCTTCACCGCCCTTCTCCACCCGAAACATGTCGTCAGCGAATTTGGGTAGCTGCCCCGTGCCGACCAGAATCTCCGGATTCACGATATACGGCGTGTACGCTTCCGTATAACCGTGCTGCTCGGTGTGAGTGTCGATCATGAACTGGGCAAGCGCGCGGTGCAGCCGCGCGATCTGGCCGCGCAGCAGCGTGAAACGCGTGCCGGAAAGCTTGGCGCTGGTCTCGAAGTCGAGGCCGAGCGGCGCGCCAACGTCGACGTGATCCTTTACTTCGAAATCGAATGAACGCGGCGTGCCCCAGCGGCGCAACTCCACGTTTTCCGTCTCGTCGCGGCCAACCGGCACGCTTTCGTGCGGCAAGTTCGGCACGCCGAGCATCAGGTCGGCAAGGCGCTTCTGGATGCCGTCGAGTTGTGCCAACGACGCTTTCATGGTGTCGCCAATACCGCCCACTTCCGCCATCACGGCAGCGGCGTCTTTGCCGCGGCCTTTCATTGCACCGATCTGCTTCGACAACGTATTGCGCCGCATCTGCAGTTCTTCGGTCCGCGTCTGGATCTCGCGACGTTCGGTTTCCAGTGCCGCGAACGCAGCGACGTCGAGGGTGTAGCTGCGTTGGGCCAGGCGCTGGGCGACAGCGTCGGGGTCTTTGCGCAGAAGTTGAATGTCGAGCATGGCAGGGCCGGTTCTTAGTAGGTGCTAATCGGCGATTTTAGCTCAGCACCGAAGGGTTATTGGCGCGCTGTGGCCGCGTTAGCCGTTCGGACTGAAGTTCGAGGTGTTTTCCGTTCCAGAAAAACCCGTCTTGAAATTGACCACTACTCTATTCATCAACAATGCCCCGCTACACGCGGCCGCGATCATTTCTCCCCGCCTTTGTTTTCGCGCCGCCATTGCGCGTCCATCTCGGCCAGCCTCGCCATCTTCTCGCCGATCTTGCCTTCCAACCCGCGTGGCGTCGGCTCGTACCAGTGCGGATCGCGCATGCCGTCCGGCAGGTACGTTTCCCCCGCCGCGTACGCGTCGGGTTCATCGTGGGTGTAACGGTATTCATGCCCGTAGCCCAACTCCTTCATTAGCTTCGTCGACGCGTTGCGCAGGTGCACAGGCACTCCGCGCGACTGATCCTCGCCGACAAACTGCCGCGCCTCGTTGTAGGCCTTGTAGCCCGCATTCGATTTTGGCGCGACCGCCAGATAAATCAGCGCTTGCGCCAGCGCCAGTTCGCCCTCCGGCGTGCCTAGCCGTTCATAGGTTTCAGCGGCGTCGAGCGCAATGCGACCGGCACGCGGATCGGCTAGACCAATGTCTTCCCATGCCATTCGCACGATGCGCCGCGCCAGATAACGCGGATCAGCACCGCCATCCAGCATTCGACAAAACCAGTAAAGCGTCGCGTCCGGATTACTGCCGCGCACCGACTTGTGCAACGCGCTGATCTGGTCGTAGAACGCGTCGCCACCCTTATCGAAGCGATGCAAATTCTCGGCTAGCGCGCTGCCTAGCAGCGGCCCGTCGATATTCGTCGACTTCTGCGCCGCCGCCCGCGCAACGATCTCGATGTTATTGAGCAGCTTGCGGCCGTCGCCGTCGGCGGAACCGATCAGCGCATCGCGGGCTTCGTCGGTAAACGTGAGGCCGCCCAGTTCGCCCTGCGCCCGGTCCAGCAACTCGGTGAGTTCGCTTGCGTCGAGGCTTTTCAGCACATAGACGGCCGCCCGCGACAGCAACGCGCTGTTCACCTCGAACGATGGATTCTCGGTCGTCGCGCCCACGAATAAGAACAAGCCCGACTCCACGTGCGGCAAGAATGCATCTTGCTGACTTTTGTTGAAGCGATGCACTTCGTCGACAAACACCAGCGTTTGATGCCCGTTCGCCCGATGAATCTGCGCCAGTTCGACCGCCCCGCGAATGTCCTTCACGCCCGACAGCACCGCTGACAACGAGATGAATTCAGCGTGAAACGCCGCCGCCATCAGCCGCGCGAGCGTGGTTTTGCCCACGCCCGGCGGCCCCCAGAGGATCATGGAATGCGCTTCGCCGGATTCGAACGCGACATGCAGCGGCTTGCTGGCGCCAAGCAGGTGTTTCTGGCCGATGACCTCGTCGATAGTGCGAGGACGCAGACGCTCGGCAAGCGGAACATTGGCACGGTTTTCTTCGAACATGGCGCTCTGGAGGGTTTCCGAATAAGTCTGGGTAAAACTGGATAGTGCGCAGTTTGAGCAAAGACAGCGATAATTGTGCGCTTTTCGAGACGGACGCCGCCACTGCTTCAAAATCGATGTTTCGTCTCGACAAAACGCAAATCGAGCCGTAACGGGTGACGCAATTAGTGATTATGACAGCCGCGGCAAACTCGAAGAAACGCGCATGAACCGGGCCAAGCCCTACACAGATAAATAAAAATAAGGACGAAACGCGAATGGGACAAGGGAATACAGTGGGGAACATTGCGGGCACGGCCGGCGAAACCGGCGCATCGACCTATGCGCCGCTTTTGCCGGTCCCCGCCGCGCGCCGCGCGTTCGGCACGTCGGACGCCTTCGCATTGTGGTTTTCACTCGGCATCGGCTTGCTGGTGGCGCAGGCCGGCGCGCTGCTCGTGTCGGGCTGTCGCTGCCGCATTCACTCGCGGCCACCGTGATCGGCACGGTGATCGGTGTGGTCTTGCTGGCGCTCGCAGGCGTGGTCCTTGCAATTACCCATATTTTTCGGCGAGTTCGAAACCGAGCAGGATATCTGTAAGCCTTACCAATCATC
>LGTG01000538.1 GCA_001190015.1 Candidatus Burkholderia crenata | reverse complement strand
GCCTCGCGGTCGCCCCATTTAACACCTCCAAATTTCGAGATGTTGCAACGATCGGTTGAATTCGCTTGTCAGCCGTACCAAGCAAACGCGAAATGGCGCGAAATGGTCATTGCCACGACAACCGACCCTGAAGGCGACGTGGTGGTCTCGGTGCGCGACAGCGGCCCCGGGATATCCGAGCAAAACCTGCCGCGCCTCTTCGATGCCTTCTTCGCCCCCCGAAGCACGGGCATGGGGATGGAGCTGGCCATCTGCAGTTCGATCATCGAATCTCATGGCGGATAAATCTGGGCAGCCAACAATCCGGACGGCGGGTCGACCTTCAGCTTTTCCCTTCCCGCGGCGGTTGCCACGGTTTGCGTCACTGTCGCCTGAAGAAAGACGTAATGCCGCCGACAATACCCAGCAGGGTCCAGCCCGGTTATACATTCGTATCATCGCGAAGGCCAGGTTTGTAAGGTAGGCTTTATAGAACAAGAAGGACGAGCGCAATTTCACCGCCCGTTATCCCTTGGAAGAGAGGCCGAGGGCCGCGATCTTGCAGAAAATGCCTATCATATCCATTGTCGACGACCAGGCTGTTCGCCTCGCACTAGGAAGCCTGGTACGTTCGATGGATTGGGAAGCCCGCATGTTCGAGTCTGCAGAAGCGTTCCTCGCGTCGGGAGAGGCGGTGGACACGTCGTGCCTGATTTCCGACGTCCGCATGCCCGGCATGTCCGGCGTTGAAATGCACGAGCGTCTCGTGGCGCAGGGCCAAGCGCCTGCGACCATCTTTATCAGCGCCTATCCAACGCCCTCGCTGCAGGCAAGAGCTACCGGCAACGGCGCGCTGGTGCTTCTGCAGAAACCCTATCAGGCGTCGGTGATGACACATTGGCTTTCGGTCGCGGTCGATTCTCCGTAGGGCTCGAATACAGGCCGCTTAGTGGTCGCCCTAGCAGGCTGTTGAAATTGGGTCCCGTGTAAGCGGGGTTTGAGGGACAAGCGTTATGGATATCGTGTTCATAATCTTTGGCGATGGATGCGATGCGCGGATTGGATGAGATGCAAGAACCTCTGTTTACTACGGTCAAGCTGGAGGATTTCGTCCCGGCGGATCACCCGCTGAGACCAATTCGACTGCTGGTCAACGAAGCGTTGAAACGGCTCAACGGGCTGTTTGGCGTCATCTATGCCGACACCGGCCGTGCCTCGATTGCAG
>LGTG01000537.1 GCA_001190015.1 Candidatus Burkholderia crenata | reverse complement strand
CAAATTTCGAGATGTTGCAACAACCGGTTGAATTCGCCATCTGTCCACCGTGCATCGCATCCTGAACGACATGGTCACATGCCGTCTGGTCGATCGCTCCGATCCCGGCACGTACCGGCTAGGTATGCGACTGCTCGAGCTCGACAACCTGGTTAAATAAAGCGCGTCTCTCGGTGAGCGAAGCCGCCATGCCGCCCATGCGCGAACTGCATCGGCAAACAGGCCAGACGGTCAACCTCTCGGTGCGCCAGGGCGATGAGATCGTAGAACGGGCTTATTCGGAACGTTCCGGCATGCAGGTCGTGCGGGCCATCGGCGGCCGTGCGCCACTGCACCTGACGTCGGTGGGAAAGCTATTCCTCGCCGCCACCGAATCCTCCCGCGTGCGTGCCTACGCCACGCGGACGGGCCTCTCCGGCCATACGCAGAACAGCATTACGGATATCGGCAAGCTCGAGCGTAAATTGTCGTTCGTGCGCAGCTAGGCGTGGGCCCGCGATAACGAGGAACGGGAACTGGGCGTGCGCTGCATCGCGGCCGGCATTTACGATGACACAGGGCGGCTTGTTGCCGGCCTGTCGCTTTCAGCGCCCGCGGGGATCGGCTGCAAGACTCGTGGCTGAATCAACTGAGCGGCACCGCGCTGGAAATTTCGCGCTCGCTCGGGTATCGGCCGGAATCCAGCGCCGATTCACAGCAGCGCTGACATTTCGGAATGCAAAGCATTTGCAGGACCCACAGGCAATAAAAAAAACCGGCCCTATCAAACGATAAAGCCGGTTTTTTCAATTCTGATACCGCAGATTCCCCAACGACCTTCAGGTCCCGCCACCGCCAGCATCGGCGCTGGTGATATGCGGCTCGCCAGCCGTTTCAGTCTCCAGGAAGCCGCGCAAACGGCCGGCATCGGCGAAACGCGAATACTTGCCCGACGAATCTAGCAAGACCATCACAACCGGACGGCCATGAATGGTCGTCTGCATCACGAGGCACTCACCTGCTTCGTTAATGAAGCCAGTCTTCTGCAGGCCGATATCCCAGCTCGGATTCCGGATCAGCGCATTCGTGCTGTTGTAGGCCAGATTGCGCTTGCCGGTAAACACGTCATAACTGCGATCGGTCGAGAACTTGCGAATCAGCGGATATTGATATGCCGCGTTCACCATCTTCACGAGATCACGCGCGCTCGATACGTTCTGGCTCGTCAACCCGGTCGAATTCTCGAAATGCGTGTCGGTCATGCCGAGCATCTTCGCTTTGGCGTTCATCGCGGCGATAAAGCCAGGACGCCCATTCGGGTAATAACGCGACAGTGCAGCCGCCGCGCGATTTTCCGACGCCATTAGCGCGATATGCAGCATGTCTTCGCGGTTGAGCTCAGAGCCGACCGAAAGACGCGAACCTGTGAATTTCTCGTAGTCGCGATCTTCGTCCGTTACTGTGATCTCTTCGGTCAGCGGCGCCTTGGAGTCGAGCACGACCATGGCCGTCATAAGCTTCGTGATCGAAGCAATAGGCACGACAGCGCGCGAGTTTTTATCGAAGATTGTTTCCGCTGTATTCTGGTCTACAATGTATGCAACGCTCGAGCGCAGCGCAAGGCTGTCCGGCGTGTCGTGCAGGCCGAACGCCGGGCCAACGGTAGGCGGACGCGGCTGGAACACAACCGAACGTAAAACGGCACGACGGCCGTGCGCCTCCATCCGGTAACTTACGCGATGCCGCCGCGCAGCGCGCGGCGTCTTGTCGTCCTGCGCTGCAGCGACTGGCGCGCCCTCTGCCCTGGCTGAGCGAACAGCAACTTTGGACGATTTGACGGCCTTGGCTTGCGGCGCAACAGCTGCGCCCTTGACGGCTTTTTTCGTGGATTTCGAGGTTGTGGTCTTGGCAAAAGCGTCGATCGGTGCGGCCGCGAAAGACGTCGCGAGCGCCACCGACACGGAGACCGACAGCGCAGTGCGGATTGCAACGCCTTGGATCACCCTGAGCGACGAAAACATTTCGGTTTTCATTAGTGTTCTGTTCTGGACCGGCGAGAGAGTGTCGCCAGTGTAGTAAAGCTTTGAAAAATTAGCAATATTAAGCACTTATCCGCATTATTTAAACTGGTTTGTAAGACACGATTTATCGGAGCGAACGAATTCTGAGTTCCGATCGTAAAAAATCATCGCTGATGGTGCAATCGTTTTCACTGCCACACGCCATTGCCCGACCCTGGTTATCAGCCTCTTATCGGCAATAATTTGTAAAACTTGAGGAAGATTGTTGATCCTGCCCTCAAGGCAAAAATTTCACTAATAGTGTGGACAACGACAGGAAGCGAAGCCATTTCGGCAAGACATGCCGATTCTCAACCGGCATTTCGACCGGCATCGGAAGTTTTTGTTCATACAAACTTTGACGACGGCAGGCGACTCTGAATGCTAACGTCGAGTTAACACATTTGGTTTACTGAGTTTCAAACCGTTTCAAATGAATTTCGCCGAACGCAGTGTATCGGATGTGCTGAATCGCGCCGGGCACCGAACGCGACGGCGGCAAGCCGAATGGTCTGGAGATGAATGTCGACGGTGACGTCAATATCGCGACCGTAACCACCGGCCACTGTTATTGCCACGGGTAGATTTCGCCCGGCCGCGGCGCTGAATACAAGGGAGTCGCACCTAGCAAGGCCATCGACGCTCAACGCAAGTCGCCCCAGGCGATCGTCGACGTGCGGATCGGCGCCTGCCAGGTAGATAAGCATGGCGGATTCGAAGCGCTCGAACATCGTCGATAATGCTTCGGACAGTACTTCCGCATAGGCGTCGTCACCGCAGCCGTCGGGCAATGCGACGTCGAGATCGCTGAGCTCCTTTCTGAACGGATAGTTCGACGTGCCATGCAGCGACAGCGTAAAGACACTCGGATCGTCCTGGAAAATGGCTGCGGTCCTGTTGCCCTGATGCACATCCAGATCGGCTATTGCTATGTACGGCGCGCACTCGCACTCTCCGCGCTGCAGCGCCTCTGCCTGTAGTGCCCGGGCCGCGACAGCCGCGCCGTGCGGCGCATATGAATGATGCGTGCCGCCTGCCAAATTCATCGCGAATCTGCTTTGGCGGGCAGCGTGACAAGCAGCAATCGTTGCCCCAACGGAGCGCCTCGCGCGCTCCACCATTTCTGGCGACCACGGAAAGCCGATCTCCCGCTGCTCGCGCGCATCCAGCGCCCCCTTCGCGACACGCTCAATGTAGTCGGCCGCATGAACGCACGCCAACTCGGAATCGGCCGCGACTGGCGCTTCGTCCAGCTTCACCGCGGGCAGTTCGGCCTGCACCCGCTCACGCAAAAGGTAATATTTTTGCATGGGAAACCGATGGCCAGCCGGCAACGGTAGTACGAAGCGATCGCTATAAAACGCCTTCATTCGAAATGAAATTCCACTTTTCCGGAATTGGGATCCTAGCACCGACACAGCCTGCGTTCTCCGCCCCAAGCTGGTGCACCGTATCCCCAAATATAGTTCCACTACAAAGAAGTGTGCTCGTAAGCCATTGTTTAATAAGCATTCGTACGATGTTGTGTCGCACAAAAAGACGCTTGACATCTATCTGGATATGCCTAGAATAGGCTCCATATTGCGACGCAACAATAGCTGATCGCCTCATACGGTTTCCGGATTTCCGGTCTCCGCCAAAACCCACGACCCGCGCTGATGATGGGTCGAATCTTTCAGGAGTGTGACATGACCCTTTTGACCCTGGAACAAATCGCCGCTGCAAACAAAGCTCAGTTCGACACCCTCTTCGGTCTGACGAACAAGACATTCGAAGGCCTGGAAAAGCTGCTTGAGTTGAACCTGCAGTTGTGAAGTCGACGCTGGCTGAAGGCCAGGAAAACGCGCAACGTGTGTTGTCGGTGAAGGATGCGCAAGAACTGCTCGCACTGCAAGCCAGCCTGGCTCAGCCGGTCGCGGAAAAGGTGCTGTCGTATGACTGTCACCTGTATGAAATCGCATCGTCGACGCAAGCTGAATTCGCCCGTGTCGCTGAAGAACAGTACGAAGACCAGAACCGCAAGGTGCAAACGCTCGTCGAAAACGTCGCGAAGAACGCACCGGCAGGTTCGGAAACGGCTGTTGCCGTGATGAAGTCGGCTATCACTTACGAAACGATCCACAAGGCAAGCAAGCTGGCGAAATCGCGGAAAGTAACTTCAACGCAGCCGCTACGGCCGCCACGAAGGCTGCATCGCAAGTTACCGCTCAAGCTTCGCGCGCCGCCAAGAAGACTGTCTAACAGGCTGTTGAAATTTGGTCCTGTGTAAGCGGGGTTTGAGGGACAAGCGTTATGGATATCGTGTTCATAATCTTTGGTGATG
>LGTG01000536.1 GCA_001190015.1 Candidatus Burkholderia crenata | reverse complement strand
GCACCGTACGGCGCCGGGCCGGCGTGCCTGCGCACTGCCTGCCAAAACCACTCGGCGAACTCGCAATTCAGCAGCAAATTGCATGTGCAAACCTCTTGAACACTGCTTCGGTCGTCATGACGGAGCGCTTTCAGCAGCCTGATAAGGAGTAGTCGCGCACGCCGAAGATGGCTGTGCCAATACGAACCATTGTCGCACCTTCCAGGATTGCCGCTTCTATGTCCGCCGACATGCCCATGGAAAGCGTGTTGAGATCAAGCCCGTCCGCGCGTAACGTGTCCATGATTTCTCTCAGACGCCGATGCGGCGCGCGCTGTTCATCGAGCGTTTCGGCCGGTTCGGGAATGGCCATGAGCCCCCGCAACCTGAGCTTTGGCAACGTCGCTATCTGGCGTGCAAGCGTCAAAGCCTCTTCCGGTGCAACGCCGCTTTTCGACGCCTCACTGCTCACGTTGACTTGCAGACACACGTTGAGCGGCGCCAAACCGTCGGGCCGCTGTTCGCTGAGACGCTGAGCAATCTTCAGGCGATCGACGGAATGTACCCAATCAAAATTCTCGGCCACGATTTTCGTCTTGTTCGACTGCAACGGTCCGATGAAATGCCATTCGATCTCGCGGCACAACTCCGCCAGTTCCGTAATCTTCGCGACAGCTTCCTGCACGTAGTTTTCGCCGAACGCACGTTGTCCGGCGTTGAAGGCGGCGCGAACATCTTCCGCAGGAAATGTCTTCGACACCGCAAGCAACGCGACCGAAGACGCATCGCGCGAAGCGTCAGCCGCTGCTTTCGCAATGCGCTGACGGACTTCGTCCAGGTGACGGGCTATGTGAGAGGACATGAGATCGGACGCCGCAGGAATAGAAGCAGAGACCCGATTATACGGACGCGGCGGCGCAACGCAGTCAGCGCCCGCCAGCGTTAGCCATACAGCAGATGTTCCACCAGCTGGATCCAGTGCATGACAGGCGTGGACGTGCCGCTTTGCAAATGCGCGATACAACCGACATCCGCCGACACGATCATCTGCGGTTCGAGTTTCTCGAGCGTGTCGAGTTTCTGGTCGCGCAATGTGGGCGAATTCAACCGGTCGTTGTGCAACATCTCGAAATTTGGAGGTGTTAAATGGGGCGACCGCGGAGCTGGAGCTCGCAA
>LGTG01000535.1 GCA_001190015.1 Candidatus Burkholderia crenata | reverse complement strand
ATTTAACACCTCCAAATTTCGAGATGTTGCAACGACCGGTTGAATTCGCCTTCCGTACGTGCGTTGAGCGTGGCGGGCGCGAAGCGGGGTCCCACGCACATTTTTGAGAAAGCGTCTCATTGTAGCGCGATGGCGCCACCGGGTTGCGGGTCAACCCTGAGGAAGTCCGCACGCGCAGCGTGACCTAAAACTGCTCACCGGCGGTTCCTCCGCGCGTGTCAAACCGGTCGAAACCCTTCTGGAAGCGGTTCCCGGTTAAGAAATCATCGACGGCGCTGTTTTGGCCTTCAGGCTGGCCAGCACGATCCCGGCGACCACGCACGCCAGCGCAATCCCGTGCGCGATAGTCGGACGCTCATCCAGAAACACCATGCCGTAGAGCTCCGCCGCGATCGGCAAAAGTCCGCAAAACACGCCTGCGAGACTACCGTCCACGTGTCGGATGCCTTTCATCCACAGCCAGAACGAAAAGATGTTTGCCGAGAATCCATACCAGAGTATGAGGCTCCAGACGCTCAGGCTGACGCCGCTGTAATCGAAGCTGACTAGTGCTGAAAAACCCAGCGGCAGCATCAACAATAAACCGAAGAAATGCGTATAGGCGCAGATATCGATGGCGGGAAGCGTTTGCGTCAGGCGTCGCGACAGGATCACGTAGTACGATTCGCAGCACACCGCGCCGAGCACCATGAGGTTGCCGAGCAGCGATGTATCCTGCGACGCGCCGGCCACCCCTTGAGCGACGTTGATCACGACCACGCCGGCAATGGCGAGCACGATGGAAATTAACGCAAGCCCGTTCGGGCGTTCCTTCAGGAAAAACCAGGAGAACAACGCGACCACTGCCGGAATGGTGCTGGTGATCACGCCCGCCGCGACGGCGCTCGTGCGCTGCACGCCGTTGAGCATCAGCAGCGTGAACATGAAGGTGCCGAAAAACGCCTGCTGGAACAGGTTGACCCACTCGCCGCGCTTGACCATCCGGATCTTCGCCGGACGCAGCAGTGGCCAGAGCACCGCCATCGCAATGACGAAGCGCAGCAACGCAAACAGCGAGACGGGAATGAAAGCAACCACCGACTTGCCGACGCCGACATTGCTGCCAACCAGCAGCATGGCTGCGATGAGGTAGAGCGCGTAACGATTCAAGCTGGAATCCCGACAACTAGTTCAGTTCAGTTAACATGGCGTGGCGCGTCATGGGTGGAGTTGCCCGCAACCACAACCGAAGCAGCGCGCGAGCGCAAAGCGCATCATGGTGCTGATGCGTTGAAAGGGCCGCATTGTAAAAGTGCAGACCCCTACGTGTTACCCCGTGGTCATCGGGTGGATTGCGTAAGTAGCGGATAAGGGCGGCTTATCTTCGCCGTATAAAGCCTGGCGCGCGTATGCTGCGCTGCATCGAACAGGCAACGCACAGAGGCAGGAGACGCGGTGCGACGCTTGGCAATTGCCTGTGTCGTCCACGCCTGAAAACATAGCGGCTTCGGGGCTTGGGTTCCGGAGTCGCGGTCATCAGATTTACCATCAAAGAAGGGGTTGTCGATGTCTGCGATTGAATCCGTACTCCAGGAACGCCGTATTTTCCCGTCCTCGGCCAAAGCGTCGGCCGGTGCAGCGATTTCTGGCATGGACGCGTACAAGGCTTTGACGTCCGAAGCCGAACGTGATTACGAAGGCTTCTGGGCGCGGCTCGCGCGCGAGACGCTCAGCTGGCACAAGCCGTTCACAACTGTCCTCGACGAATCGAATCCGCCGTTCTACAAGTGGTTCGAGGACGGCGAGATCAACGCGTCGTATAACTGCATCGACCGTCATGTGGAAGCCGGCCACGGTGCGAAGAACGCGATCATCTTCGAAGCCGATGACGGCACCGTCGTGAACGTCACTTATCAGGATCTCCTGCAACGCGTCTGCCGCTTCGCCAACGCACTGAAGAAGCGCGGCGTGAAGAAGGGCGATCGCGTGGTGATCTACATGCCGATGTCGGTGGAAGGCGTGGTCGCCATGCAAGCCTGCGCGCGGATCGGCGCGACGCACTCGGTGGTGTTCGGCGGGTTCTCGTCGAAGTCGCTCAACGAACGGCTGGTGGATGTGGGCGCGGTTGCGCTCGTTACATCGGACGAACAAATGCGCGGCGGCAAGGCGCTGCCGCTGAAGAGCATTGCCGATGAAGCCATCGTCGCCGGCGGTTGCGAAGCGGTCACGAGCGTGATTGTGTACAAGCGCACCGGCGGCAAGATCCAATGGCATGAAGGCCGCGATCTCTGGATGCACGAGCTGGTCGCGAATGAAGCTGATAAGTGCGAGCCGGAATCGGTCAGCGCCGAAAATCCGCTGTTCATCTTATACACGTCGGGTTCCACGGGCAAACCGAAGGGCGTTCAGCACAGCATCGGCGGCTTTTTGCTGTGGGCCGCGCAGACCATGAAGTGGACCTTCGACGCCAAGCCTGACGACGTGTTCTGGTGCACCGCCGACATTGGCTGGATCACCGGGCATAGCTACATTGCGTATGGTCCGACCGCCATTGGTGCGACCCAGGTCGTATTCGAAGGCGTGCCGACCTACCCGAACGCCGGACGCTTCTGGGACATGATTGCCAAGCACAAGGTCACGATCTTCTACACCACGCCAACCGCTATCCGCTCGCTCATCAAGATGGCCGAAGCCGATGCAAAAGTGCATCCGAAGAGCTTTGACCTGTCGTCGTTGCGCATTCTCGGCACCGTTGGCGAGCCGATCAATCCGGAAGCGTGGATGTGGTATCACGAGAAAGTGGGCGGCGGCGCTTGTCCTATCGTCGACACGTGGTGGCAGACCGAAACCGGCGGCCACATGATCACACCGCTGCCGGGTGCAACGCCTCTCGTGCCGGGTTCCTGCACGCTACCGTTGCCGGGCATCATGGCGGCTGTCGTCGATGAAACCGGTCAGGACGTGCCGAACGGGCAGGGCGGCATTTTGGTCATCAAGCGGCCGTGGCCGTCGGTCTTGCGCAACGTATGGGGTGATCCGGAGCGCTACAAGAAGAGCTACTTCCCGGAAGAACTCGGCGGCAAGCTGTACCTCGCCGGCGACGGCGCCGTGCGCGACAAGGAGACGGGTTACTTCACGATCATGGGCCGGATCGACGACGTGCTGAACGTGTCGGGGCATCGGCTTGGGACCATGGAGATCGAGTCGGCGCTGGTGTCGAATCCGATCGTGGCGGAGGCTGCGGTGGTCGGCCGTCCCGACGATACGACCGGC
The DNA here is from genome assembly GCA_001190015.1 of Candidatus Burkholderia crenata. Classification (GTDB taxonomy): domain Bacteria; phylum Pseudomonadota; class Gammaproteobacteria; order Burkholderiales; family Burkholderiaceae; genus Caballeronia; species Caballeronia crenata. The sequence goes on along the minus strand of LGTG01000535.1, from coordinate 770 downwards.
GAAGCGGTGTGCGCGTTCGTTGTGCTGAAGCGCTCGCGCCCTGATGGCGCGAAAGCCAAGCAGATCACCAATGAACTGCGCGCGTGGGTCGCGAAGGAAATCGGTCCGATTGCGAAACCAAAGGACATTCGTTTCGGCGATAACCTCCCGAAGACCCGCTCCGGCAAGATCATGCGGCGTCTGTTGCGTTCGCTGGCGAAGGACGAGGCGATCACGCAGGACGTGTCGACACTCGAGAATCCCGCAATCCTTGATCAACTCGGCGAAACGCATTGAATTTGGCTTGAGTATCATCTGGTTTGAAAGAGCGGCTTCCTGTTTCAGGGAGCCGTTTTTATATAGCGAGCCTGTATTCCGAGCCGGCGCGCGATGTCGATCTCGGTTGCCGCGTCTTGAAGCTTTTGGTAGATAAGCACATGGCTTCGATCCCACCGACCGCTGCAAGCCCTCCCGAACCACCGCCCGTGACGGAGGCGATGGCCTTGCAATTACCCATATTTTTCGGCGAGTTCGAAACCGAGCAGGATATCTGTAAGCCTTACCAATCCTCGCCAGACAACGATATTGCCCGGAGGAGGATCATTGGCTCGGGCCAGATAGCCACCCAGTTGGGCAAGTTTGACGGTATAACGTGTAAGGGGTTCGGCGGGTGAAGGGGTGAATGAAGTCTTCGCGGTATCTTTAACCAACTGATCAAGCAGCTGGATTTCAGTTGGGGGCAGCGGGAGTTGTGGGGGGGGGGGGGGGGGGGGGGGGGTAATGTTGTGGTT
>LGTG01000534.1 GCA_001190015.1 Candidatus Burkholderia crenata | reverse complement strand
CGAGATCTCCCCAGGTAAGAACGCAATCCTTCACCGCACAACCGCCGGATTTACCGCACCTAATCCTTGACCACGAGAGCTTCGCGGTTACGTGCCCGCTTGCCCTGATCGGCACCGCCTTCTATCCGGTTCTTGTACATCGGCTCACGGTTTCGCTCCACGCTTCCTCCCCACGCTCGGTCACCCTCACGCAGTTGCGCTTCACTTCGTTCGCTGTGGTCAACTCACGGGAGGACTTACACCTCCAAGATTGCGCCCATGCTGGGCGCACAAGTAAAAGAAGCCGGGCGTGTAAACGCCCGGCTTTTTTGGTGAATCAAAGCACTGACTACTGCACCGCGACGCTGGCGAAGTTCTGCCGTCCGAACGGACTCACGCGATATCCACTGACATTGCTGCGCGTGAGCGCCGCTGCTGTGGGGTAACCGAGCGGGATCCACAGCGCCTGGTCATGAATGATCTGCTGGGCTTCGGTATAAGCCTTGGTCCGCTGGCTTATGTCTGCAGTTTCCTTGCCTTCATCGATCACCCGGTCCAGTGTCGGATCGCAGAAGCGCGCGAAGTTGATGCCCGAGCGCCCCGCGGCGCAACTGAAGAGCGGCGACAGATAGTTGTCCGGATCGCCGTTGTCGCCCGCCCAGCCCGTGAACAACATGTCGTGCTGACCCTCCTTGGCTTCCTTGATCAGTTCGCCCCATTCGATCACTTTCACCTGCGCCTTCACGCCGATCTTCGCCAGATCCGCTTGCAGCAACTCGGCGCCGACCTTAGGATTCGGGTTCAGCACGCTGCCGTTCGGACGCACCCAGATGGTGGTGTCGAAGCCATTCGGAAAGCCAGCGTCGGCGAGCAGTTTCTTCGCGCGATCAACCGAATACGGATACGCCGTGATCTGCTTGTCGTAGCTCCACGTGTTCGGCGGGTACGGGTTGACAGCAGGCGTGGCCGTATTATCGAAGACGGTCTTCAGGTAGGTCGTACGATCGAAGGCAATGTTCAACGCCTGGCGTACCTTGGGGTTATCGAGCGGCTTTCTCAGCGTGTTCAGCGCGACGAACGCCGTCATGAATGTCGGCGTCTCGACCACTTTCAACGAGCTGTCCTTCTTCGCGTCGACCACGTCCTGCGGCTTCGGCGACAACGCGATCTGGCATTCACCCGCTTTGATTTTCTGCGCGCGCACAGAGGCATCGGGCGTGATGGCGTAAATCAGCCGGCCCACCTTGGGTTTCGGTCCCCAGTAGGTCGGGTTGACGTCGTAACGGATCACCGCGTCTTTCGTATAGCTCTTCAGCACAAACGGCCCGGTGCCCACCGGCTTCGCGTTCAGGTCGGTTTCGTGGCCGGCCTTGAGCAACTGGTCGGCGTATTCGGCCGAGTAGATCGATGCAAAGCCCATGGTGAGAATGGGCACGAAGGTCGCGTTCGGCGTGTTGAGCTCGAACTTGACGGTGTTGTCATCGACTTTGGATACGGACTTGATCAGCTTGACCAGGCCCATTGACTGCGCATGCGGAAAGCCGCTTGCACCCGCCACTTTGTGCCACGGGTTGCTGTCGGAGAGCATGCGGTCGAAGGAGAACACCACGTCGTCGGCGTTCAGTTTTCTCGACGGCGTGAAGTAGTCCGTGGTCTGGAATGCCACGTTCGGCCGTAGATGAAACGTGTAGGTCAGGCCGTCGGCGCTGACGTCCCACTTCTCGGCCAGCGCGTGCGTGACCTTTTTAGCAACTTCATCGTAGGAGACGAGCGTGTTGAAGATCACATCCGCCAATGCGTTGGTCGTTACCAGCGAATTGAATTGCACGACGTCGAAGCCATCCGGACTCGACTCGGTACAGACAGTGAGTGGTTTCGCGATCGCAAGCACCGGCGTGATGGTCAGTACAGCGGCTGCAAGCATTCTGAAGCGCATGGGATCTCTCGTTACGAATGTGGTCGTCAGTATGAGTCAGTCAGACGTTTCTTGTTACAGCGGTTGCGGCTTAGCTTATTGTACGGTGCGCTTCGTCGGATGCGTCAGCGCAACGAAATGGCCTCCGTTCCGCGACAACGACCGATTCGGGATATCCATCATATGGAGCCAGTGAAAGTTTTTTGAAGACCGCCGCGAGCGGTTGCCTAATCCGCGGACCCACGCTAAACTCGTGGCCGTCTTTGGGGAGTAGCCTTCCTTCCGCAACGGGAGGAGGACGCGTCAACATACTCGGCTAGTCAGCCGTGGCGCGTTCGACCGGTCAGGTTTGGCGAGACCATGGGTGCATCTTGTCGTTCACGGTCGGACGGCGCGGGATTGCACCCTGGTTCGCTGACGTCCGACCGTGAATTTATCGTGTCCCCAAAACAAAAACACCTCAGGCCTGCCCCGGGCCATACGCTGCGTCCACCGGTTTCTCTACCGCTGTTCCGTCATTCCCGTTGCGTCGCTCATCGCGTCGTTTCCTCGCCGGCTTTATCGCGAGGTGCCGCATGACACTGCTTTTCGTGCAACTCGCACTGATGCTCGTGGCGATCCTGGCGGCATCGGAGCTCTTCACCAACGCGCTCGAACATCTCGGCGAAAAGCTCGGCATCTCCGAAGGGGTCACCGGTTCGCTGTTCGCGGCTATCGGCACGGCGCTGCCGGAAACCACCGTGCCGATCATCGCGTTGATGGGCGGCACAGCCAGCCGCGCGGTGAACGAGGAAATCGGCGTGGGCGCGATCCTTGGCGCACCACTGATGCTCGCGACGTTGTCGACATGCCTGATGGCCATCGCCGTGCTCAAGACGCGCGGCCTCAAGGGAATCGTCGCGCCCGAACATAGCGGTTTCACTCGCGATCTCAACTTCTTCCTCTGCGCTTTCCTGATTGCAGCCGGCGCCATGTTCGTACCGCATCACGCATGGGAAGTGCGTGCACTGTTTGCCGTGGAGCTGGTCGGCGTGTATGTCGCGTATGTGGTGACGACGTTCCGTGCGTCCGCCGGTCTTGTCGAAAAAGGACACGGCACCGAAGCGCCCGAGCGGCTGCTGATCTCGCGCTTCGGGTTGCCGACCTCGCTTGCGACCGTCGTGTTGCAGATGATTCTTGGCACAGCGCTGCTGGTTGGGGGTGCGAAGGGGTTTATCGCCGGCGTGGAAGGGGTCTCGCATGTGCTGGTGGGGATATCGGCGCTGCTGCTCTCGCTGATCATTATTCCGATTGCGACCGAATTGCCCGAGAAGGTCAACAGCATCATCTGGGCGCGGCACGGCAAGGATACGCTGGCGTTCGGCAACATCACCGGCGCAATGGTGTTCCAGGGCACGTTGCTGCCGGGTATCGGCATCATGCTGACGCCGTGGGAGCCGCGCTTGGAGGTAATGACGGGCGTTTTCATCACTCTCGCGGCGGCCGCGTGGCTGCGCTTCAACGCGAAGAAGAGCGGGGTCGTGCTGTGGGCGCTGTTGGTGAACGGCGGGCTTTATGCGCTGTATCTGGCGCTGACGCTGGGACGCTAGACCCCCGGAAGCACATAGGTGCCCGGGGTGCATTGCGCCAAACGCCTGGTTTTTGCGGTTGTCTTCGCAGAGCCAGGATAAGGCGGTGCACCGCTTCCACCTTGCATCAGAACTTGGCGGCCTGGTGATAAACTTACTCGCCGCCTGGATCTCTTCTCGTCTGGATCTTCTTCATCGCCGAGCTGTATTCGACCTGCGTCGTCTTCGCGTCGGCCGCAATGGCGACATCGATTTCCTGGATTCGCTTGATCGCGTCCATGGCCGTGGCCGTCCTGTTCCGGCGTCAACTCTGAAAAGCGGGGTCCGCTCTTCGGTCAGGCGGGCCGCTTCTTGCCAGTCGGCCATAGCCGCCGCATGCTGGATTGCGAGCGTCAACTCAAGCAGGCGGTCGATCAAGCTGCTCTGTTCCATGTCGATTTATCCTTGCTCTATCAGGTGTTGTTGGCCGATGCTAACGCACCCGCGCTATTGGCGCCGCCGAACAACTGCGTCAGGTACTGCGAGTTGTTGTTCATTGTCGCGATCAGCGTGTTGAGCGCAGTGAATTGCGCCTGATACTGGCTCGTGAGCTGCGCCGTGTAGGCGGTCAAGGCAGTTTGCTGCGTCGTGATGCTGGTCAGGTCGGTGTTGATCGCGCTCTGGCTGTTCGAGATCAAGTCCCCCGTTCCCAGGAACGAGTTCAGGTTGGTCGTCAGCTGCGCGGCCATACCGGTGGTCGAATTGAACAGCGCCGAGACGCCTGACGGGTTGCTCGTGAGCGTCGTGCTGTTGACTGTCAGCGTGCCGTCCGCGTTGAGCGTAGTGCCGATAGCCCCGAGCGAGATAGTCGAATTGCCGTTCGGCACGCCGCCCGCGACAATGCCCGCGAGCGTGTTCTGAATCGTATTGAACGTTGAATCACCAAGCAGCGCGCCGCCCTGCGAGCCGGCGGCCTGCGTGCTGTCGAAACCCGCGACCTGGCCGTAAGTGGTGACCAGGGCGTTGTAGAGGCTGACGAAGTTGTTGATTGCGGCTGGCTGCAGACGAGGTGTTCTGCGCCCCGGTTAGCGTTTGCGTCGTAGCGGTCGGCGAGCTAATGGCCGCAGCGGTCAGGCTGAGCGTCAGGCCCTGGACCGCGGTGGTCACCGAGTTGCTGGAACTGGTGCCCGCCGTGCCGTCGACGGTGAACATGGCGTCTTGTGCGGACGCGGTTTGCGTCCACACGCTTGTGCTCACCGCTGACGTGTAGGTCGACGCGGCTCCGTTGGTGCCGGGCGTGGACGTGACGCCGAGGCTGGATAGGCCGGCATCGTTCCACGCCGGTGACTCCCACGCTGATCGTATTCGATGCACCCGTGGCCGACGAGCGCAAGACCAGATGCGCACCGTCCGTGCCGGTGCCGAGTGCTGTCGCCGCGCCGAATGCCGCCGACGAGAGTGTCTGCGCGCTCGCGATCTGCGTTACCCCGATGGAATAGACGCCGGCCGTTGCGTCGCTGGTGGCAGTTGCCGTCAGTCCGGTGCCCTCCGCGGTCGCGGTGAACTGGCCGAGGGTCGTGCCGTTCGACAGTGGCAGGACGTTTGCCTGCAATGCGGACAATGCAGCTTGCAACGCGCCGATTGCCGAAAGTTTGGTGTTGTCGTTCGTCTGTTGTGCGCTCAGGGTGACGGTCTGGCCTGCTACCTTTGCGTTGACGAGACTCGTGACGAGCGACGAGACATCCAGTGACGAATTACCGGTGGAACCGCTGATGATGGATTGCGCGGCGGCTGCTGCGGTAGCGGTTTGGGCTGCTGAGGCCGCGACCGTGCTGGAGGCGCTGGGAATCGTCGACATTGAGATGCTCCGTACGTCGGATTTGCTTTTGAGCCTGAATGATAAACGTTTGTAAAACGGGTAGGGGAGGCAAACCTCCCCGGGCAACACATTCGGCCGACGCGTGGTGCAATGCGTCGGCCGTTACTGCAAAGGCTATTACTGGAACAGCTTCAGAACTTGCTGCGGGTTGGAGTTGGCTTGCGCCAGCACCGAGATACTCGCTTGTTGTAGCACTTGCGCCTTGCTCAGGTTAGCCGTTTCTTCCGCGAAGTCGGCGTCCGTGATTTGCGACTGAGCACCCGACAAGTCGGTCGATTGCGATTGCTGTGCCGAAGAGACCGACGTGAAACGGTTTTGAGCAGCACCCAGGGGCCTGGTGTTGTTGACTGTTGCGAGTGCGTTATCGATCGATTCCATTGCAGCGTTTGCGCCGGCCGTCGTGCTGACGTTCACAGCCGCTACCGGCGGCGGCGTGTTCAGCGTGTGCGCCCAGCATGGGCATAATCTTGGATGTGTAAGTCCTCCCGTGAGTTGACCACAGCGAACGAAGTGAAGCGCAACTGAGTGAGGGTGACCGAGCGTGGGGAGGAAGCGTGGAGCGAAACCGTGAGC
>LGTG01000533.1 GCA_001190015.1 Candidatus Burkholderia crenata | reverse complement strand
CAAGACAATTGGCCGGATCCGGCAGACGGTCTATCGCGGCATCAAGCGCGTTGACCAGCACTTCAAGCTGACGATGGCCGCGAGCAATCTGACCCGCATGGCCCGAATGCCAAGCGTGGTGCCACAAGGAGCGTTGCAATGAGCCGCCATGGTGCGAGCACCGTACGGCGCCGGGCTGGTGTGCCTGCGCACTGCCTGCCAAAACCACTCGGCGAACCCGCAATTCAGCAGCAAATTGCATGTGCAAACCTCTTGAACACTACTTCGGTCGTCATGACGGGGCACTTTTCAACAGCCTGTTGGGCCACGAACTGCGCGTGCTGAAAGAACCGCAAGTCTGGCTCGCCCTGGCCATGACCATGCTCGGTTTCGGCGACGTGTTCGTCGTCTTCACCTACATTGCGTCGATCCTCGAACAGGTCAGCAGATTTTCACCGCACGGCGTCACGCTGGTGCTTGTGCTATTCGGCGTCGACCTGACGATCGGCAACACGATTGGCGACAAGCTGGCCGACCGGGCGTTGATGCCTTCGCTGATGGGCATTCTCGTCGCGCTCGCCATCATCATGGCGATGTTCGCGAAGACCAGCCATAACCAGATGCTGGCAGCCATCACCATCTTCATCTGGGGTATCGCCGCGTTCGCAACCTTGCTACCCCTGCAGACACGCGTGGTCGAGAAGGCCAAACACGCGCCGAATCTGGCGTCGACGCTGAATATCGCTGCGTTCAATTTGGGCAATGCCGGCGGCGCGTGGCTCGGCGGCATGGTGCTGCAGCAAGGGCATCCGCTGGATTCGTTGCCGGTCGCCGCCGTAGTGGCCGTGGTGGCGCTCGACGTGACGTGGTACGCGGCGCGGCTCGATCGCAGCGGGCAGGGCGCAGGCGCGGGGGCGGTGGATGGGGTTTGAGTCCGTGGGGCATGCGGCGTGGGGGGATAAGCACGCCGACGACCCCGCCGGATGTTGACCCGGCGTCCTCAACCGACTAGCGTGTCGTGCGAGCCGCGTCCGCGGCTTGTAGCTTCATCACGCTTTTCGACTGAGGTTTTATGGAAGACATCACGCTGCGCCAATGCCTGAAGGGCGCATGGCGCGACGCCGCCTCCGCCGTGCGGCACATGCCGATCGTATTTCTGGTGGCGTTCGCGGCTGTGCTCGCGACGGGAACCGCCGGATACAAGGCCCAATTCTCCGAGATGGCCGCCGCCGGCGGTTCGCTGACTGCGATGACCAGCAGCACTGGTCACGCCGCCGGGTTCGCTCAGGGGCTGATTTCTCTTGGTGTCACGTTTGTACAGACTCTGGTTCTCGCTGTGCTGGCCGTGTTCCTGTTCCGCTTTGCGATCAAGTTGCACGCTGAACCCGGCGCGGTTTCCGCACGGTCGGCTCCCGTACCTCCGCCAATGCGTCTCTGGGACGCCGGTGTCCGCCGCTATTTTATTTCCTGCTCTGCATCGCGCTGATTGCCGGGTATGTGGGCGCGACGTTCGCGGTAATGATCGCCGCCTGGCTCGGGTTGCGGCTGGCGGGAATGTCCAGCGGCACATCAACGGCCGCTGCCGCCACGCTCGCGGTGCTGGCCGTGTGTGGCGTGAGTTATGTGTAGGCGCGGCTCTCCTTGCTGTTTTCGCTCACCGCCGCCGGTGGCCAGATTCAATGGCGGGCAGCCTGGGAGTACACGCGTGTATACTTTTATCACGACAGCCGCGGTGCTCGCGATCCTGCCTGTCGTGGGCATTGCGACAGTGTTGACGGTGGTCGCGGAAATGCTGGCGACGGCAGCGTCCGCCGGCAGTTTGACGATGGGTTTGATGGTCGTGCAAAGCGTGGGAACGCTGCTTTATACCGCGACGGGGGCGACCTGTTCGGTCTGGCTTTACAGGAAGTTCGCGGCTATTTTGAGGACGGAATCCACGTGATTTTGTGCGGGCGGTGTTTGAATCGCTCGCCAGTTTTCCCTGCTTCTCCACGATACACAATCGGGATAGGGACAGGCCTCGCGGCCCGACCCCTCACACCACCGTGCGTACGGGTCCGTACACGGCGGTTCGG
>LGTG01000045.1 GCA_001190015.1 Candidatus Burkholderia crenata | reverse complement strand
TACGGCGCCGGGCTGGTGTGCCTGCGCACTGCCTGCCAAAACCACTCGGCGAACCCGCAATTCAGCAGCAAATTGCACAAACTCTTGTATGTGCAAACCTCTTGAACACTGCTTCGGTCGTCATGACGGGGCGCTTTTCAACAGCCTGCTAAAGGCACCGACATTAGTCGATACTCCGAGCGAGAACTCGACGCAGTTGCGAACGCGCTTAATTGCAGACCACGCAAAGCCCTCGATTGGAAGACACCAGCCGAGGCGTTTGAAGAGTTAATATTCGCAACCTAAATGATGGTGTTGCAACGACTGCTTGAACCTAAGGCATCGTTTCGACGCGCCTGCTTTGAGTCACGTCGAAACGGGCGTGTCGCGGGCTTATTTGCATTTCGTCAAATTCGTCAACCGCAACGGAAGTTGCATGGGACCAGAGTAACCCGCTAAAGCGGGAACTCTGGTCGACACAAGAGAACGACATGGACGTTGGATTCATTGGACTCGGCAACATGGGCGGCGCGATGGCGCTGAATGCATTGAAGGCGGGCCACACGGTGCGCGTCTGGAACTGTTCGCCCGACGCCGCTAAAGCGCTTGCCGGGCAGGGCGCGCGCGTGGTTGCATCGGCGGACGAAGCGTTCGCGGGCGACGCAGTGTTCTCCATGCTCGCCGACGACTCCGCGTTACGCGCAGTCCTGCTCGACAGCGGCTTGCTCGAACGCGCGCCGAAAGGCCTGGTACACGTGAACATGGCCACAATCTCGGTGGTGCTCTGCGAGGAACTAGTCAGCTTGCATGAGAAGCACGGCGTGGCGTATGACGCGGCTCCCGTGCTCGGGCGGCCGGACGTAGCGGCGGTGGGCAAGCTGAATATTGTGGCGGTGGGCGCCGATGACGCCATTGCCTGCGTTCAACCCATCTTCGATGTCATCGGCCAGAAGACCTGGCGCGTCGGTACTGCGCCGCAGCATGCGAATGTGTTCAAGAATGTGTTCAAGCTGGCGGCGAACTTCATGCTGGCATCGGCGATCGAAACAACTGCAGAGGCAGCGTCGCTCATGACGGGGCATGGTATCGACCCACACGCATTCCTCGACGTGATCACGAACACGCTTTTTCCGGGGCCGGTCTACCAGGGTTATGGCCGGATGATTGCCGACAACCGCTATGAACTCGCGTTGTTCAAGGCTCGGCTTGGCCTGAAGGACGTGCGGCTTGCGCTCGTTGCCGGCGACGCTGTGAACGTGTCGCTGCCCGGGACAAGCCTGGTGCGCGACAACCTGATCGATGTTCTCGCCCAGGGCGACGGCGACAAGGATCTGGCCATGCTGGGCAAGGTTGCGGCACGGCGTGCAGGAAAGAAAGTGTGATCAATGAGGTCTGATTCTTGCGCGCCGATAAAAGTAAAGCCCGGGGCGCGACGGCGTTGTATTGACAAATAAATAGCGGCAATGGACAGGAACGTTCCCTATACACTTCACTTGTCGCGCCATTTGCCTCTGGTTCGAGATTGTTTCGAATCGGACAACATTCGGTGGCGCACATACGGACACGCGTCGTTGGCGCTTTTTAAAAAGTTTCGCCGGTGACGAAACCGGCTTCGAAGCTGGTTTGGGAACGATCTGGAAGCTAGCTTTTGCGTGAGCATCCGGGTGAGCTTTCGAGCCGGTTTATAAGAAGACGAAGCGGAGACAGGACAGCGCCCACTATGAAAAGCACTCTTCGGGGTCTCATGTTCGTGGCGGCATCGGCGAGCCTCGCGGCTTGCCTGAGTACGCCCGCGATCGCTGCCGACGACACCCCCAAACCCTGATATGCACTCAAGCGCATTGTGGCGGCCGCGCCTGATGGTTTCACCTCCTTGCGACCCGACGACGGCAAAGCTGTCGCACGGCCTTATGGCCGCGATGCGCAGTGCGCGGTAAAAGCCGGCGCATATAGTTGCACGTGGACGAACGGAACGAATGAAGGCGCGAATGCGGGATCGGCGGCTGACGCTTTGCAGGGCGTGGCTGCAGATGTTGCCACGTGCTTGCCGGACGCTACGCACGATCAAAACTCGTCGGGGCGACAGCATTTTTATATCGGCGCGCGCGGGCAGTGCACGCAGATCACTACGACAACAGTCGGTGCTGGAAAGTTGACGCTCGCGGTGTCGGGCAAATGAGGGGGCAGTCGTGACCAAGCGTGTACTCATAGCCGATAATGACGACGCGTTGAGCGGCCTGGCCAACCGCTGACGGGGCTGGGGCATCAGGTGGCGCAGGCGGCGTGCGGGGCTCAGGTGCTCGATGTGGCGCGGCAATTTGCGCCCGATGTGGTGATTCTGGATCTGGGCATGTCGCCCATGGACTGTCTTTCTGCCGCGCGTGCTTTGTGTGCCTTGCGAGGGTCCGGCAATGCTGCTGGTGGCGCTCACTGGCTGGGGACAGCCACAGCATCACGCGATGACGCAGGAAGCCGGTTTCGATATCCACATCTAGTGAAGCCTGTTTCTATTGATCAGTTGGATTTTATTTTATCAATGACGCAGCCTTGATGTTGTACGAGTGCAACAAATTCACGTGGATCAATAGAGATGTTGCGATGGGCCAATGGTTTTGGTATAGTGGGGATAGCTCCTCTATGTCTCCACTGATATGGATTAAGCCCGCCCGTCTTAGGCGGGCTTTTTTTATCCGCGCTAACCTGTACGAAACCGTCAGGAACGTAATCAGCGGATTGGCGCTGAGTTTTGACTTCGTCGTAGCCAGTTCGGTCCCGTCGGCCGCCTTGATAATCAACGACGATGTCGTCTTCAGCGGAATATAGGTCAGCGAAGCAATCAAACCCCAGTGCTTGTCGAAGTTATAAGTTGCACCAAGATTGAACACCGGCTGCCACGACGATGAAGCCTTCGCCTCCACCGACGTCAGCCCCGGTTTGCCCGCGCCCGCACAGCGCCAAGATTATTCTGCGTCGATGTCACGAAACCCGTTGGTGAGCTTGATGTTTGTAAAGAAGTTATACGACACGCTAATGCCCGCAAACGGCCGGAACGCAGTAGTCGGCGCATTGAAATAATACTGGAAAATCAGCGCCGGGCTCCACAGTCGCACGCTCTTCACGATCGGATTGGTCTGATCGAGATTCTGGTTACCAAGCTGGCCAGCCGGCCCAGGCGGCTGGATTGTGCCGTGGCCATCGAGTTCGAACTCGGGCGGCACGCTGCCCACGAACGTGGTCGCAATGTGATCGGTGAAAAAGTGCGTGAAGACGAGGCCGAACGTATCGGCGCTCTTCGTCGATAAACTCGTCCCCGCCGACGTGAATTGCGACGGCAAACGCAGCGGCGTATTGATCGGCGTGGGCGTTACATGCGTGGTCAGCGCATCGCTCGAATCCTGTGGCATGACGTGGAACCAGCCGAGTCCCACGACGTTGTAGCCAGCACTTTGCGCATGGGCCGACAACGACGCACACGCAGCTATCGCAAACTTCCCGCAGCCAAAAGCTTTTTCATTTCGTCTTTCTTCGGTTACAGGCCGTTATGCGAACGCGGCACGTGGACACTCGGGCGTTGTGCGCATGCAGCCGTTCTTGATGGGCTGCCGGACGGTTACTGCACAAATGAGCCGATGGTGTAATACGGTGTCGTCGGGTCGCTCTGGTCGAGATAGCCGAACACGCCGCCGGAAAAGATGAACTTGCCGGTCGGTGTAGTGCCGGTTGATGCCCCCACGACCGTCAATGTCACCAGACCCGGAAACGGTTTCCGTGTAATCCAAATTCAGCGCGCGCGACAACGCGACCTGCGACGGTTGGAACGGATCGATCAAGGTGGCCTGCGTGCCGCTGAGCGCAGTCGTGCGGTAGTCGAAGGCGTTATCCGCGCCGACGTATTCCCCATCCACCGACCCCGACACCACACCGATTTGCGGCAACATCATCGAAATGCCAGATTCGTCGTCGGCGAACGGCGGAATGTCCGTGGTGATCGTGGCGTTCGCCGTGCCGGTGCGCACCAGGATTGGCACGTTCTGGCCACGCAGCTTGCCCCACGATCATGTGCCCTTGCCCAGCGGACCGGCTGCGAGCGTCGGGTTGCCGCCCGAGAAAGTTGTTGGTAACGAACGCGCCGCTGCCATCCGGCGATTGCGTGAAGTTCGATCCCGCCTGTTGGTACTTGTCGGCGTTCACACTGGTGTTGTCGCACTCTTGCCAGGTGCCGTCGGCATTGATCGTGATCTTCGAATCGACGGAGATACGCGCATAGTTTTGCGACGGAATTTCGTGATAGCCCAGTTGGTTATACGTTCCCGCGACATTGGCGAGATTCGTCTCGAGCGTCGAGAAACCGATGAACGGGTAATACGGGAAGGTCCGGTCAGGTACGACACCCTGGCCAAGAATCCCGCCGCACTGCAATTCTTTGCCCGGAATGGAGCCGCCCGCTACCCCTTCGCCCACGAAGATACGTGCGAGACGCGTCGGATCGAGCGTTGCACCGTTCAACTGGTACGCGCACTGCTTGAGCTTTTGCGTGGGCAGGCCGGTTTCCATTGTCAACGTGCCGTTCTGCGATGTGCCGGCGCGAGTGGGGGGAGACCGTGCCGGTTCGGTTACCCTGGTCTTGAGGGTGCCCGGCAGTGCTTATTTGCTGAGTAGCGTGCCGATGCCAAAGTACGGGCTCGAGGGCGTATCGGCGTTAGCGGACGTGGATGTCAGGCCGCCGTTCTGGTCCTGCACGCCGATCAAGCCGCGCAACTGTTGCGCGTAACTCATGCCGAAACCGGTCTCGAAAGCCTGCGTCGATGGATTGATGAACGAGCCGACCGGACCTTGCAGCAGCGTTACCGTATACTTGAAGTTCGATTCCGCGCCGACATAACCACCGTCAAATGCGCCCGACGTGAGCGCCGTATTCGGAGCGAGCATGGCGATGCCGGATTCATCGTCGACTTGTGATGCGGGTCGCGTTCGCGGGCGTGAGCGGCGACGGCACGGAGACCTGACCGGTGCGCACGACAATCGGCACGATGGCGCCGTTGATCTTGCCGATCACCATGTTCGCGTTCGCAACAACCGGGAACGCGGGGAAGCCGAGGCTCGTCAATGCAATGCCGGTGACGAACGTTTGCCCTTGATTTGCGGCGCAACCGCGCTGGTGAAGTACGAGCCGCCGGCGTTCGCCGTCCACGCGCCGCCTGTCGTCTGGCAAGCTGCATTCGGCCGGTACGGGTACCGTGCAATTGCCGGCGGCATCGAAGGATTCTTGCGCCTGCGTGGTCGTGGTCGAGTAGTTGTTCGATGGAACCAGGTGGTAAAGCAGCGCGTTATACGTGCCCTTGAGATCCGCGACGTTCGTGCTCACCGTCGAGAAACCGATGAACGGATAGAATCGAAATGCCGGTTCGGCACGGGGAACAGCGGCGGGAAGAAACCGGGGACGGCGTGGACGCCGTCGGCGGTCAGCGTCGCCCCGCTGTACTGCACGGTCGCACCCGGAATGCCGCCACCGGCTATGCCCTGGCCAATAAAGATGGTCGGCGGATTCGCCTGGTTGAATGCGGTGGCCGTGGTGTAGATCGAGCCATCCGATGCCTGGCCGCCGCCCGGTGTCAACACGAACGCGCATCGTGTCTGTTCCGCGGTGGGCTGCGTGCCCGCAGGCGGGTGACCCACGGCGCCGACGATCGTCGTGCTCTTGCGGGTGGGATTAACGGTACCGGTGACGAGTGGAACGGGGGATTCGAGCCACTTCAGCGTGTATTTCATGTTCACGGCGTCGATGTTCAGGCTCACGATCTCGCCGCTGCCCGCGCCGCCCAGATAAGTGCTCGAGACAATGTCCGCGTTGGCCGGACACAGCGGCCCTGCACCCGGACCGACGGCCGGCGCGCCCTGCGTGCCGCAACTCGCGCCGGAACATTGCGGCGTGTTGATCGGACCCGGGTTGTCGGCGTTACCGCCACCGCACGCAACAAACAACGGTGCGGTCGCAAGTGCGAGCGCGAGTCCTTTCGAAATGGCATACGGCATACCGCTGTCTCCCTTATCTATTTTTGCGCGTGTAATTTCGCTGTCACTTTTTCGTATGTCAACCGACTGAAATATCTACATCACCGATTCAAACAGCGGTCTTCCGGCGGCGCCTTGACTGATAAGGCGCAGACGGCACATTGAAACAAAATTTTTTACTTAAGGTTTATTAAAGAAAATATTTTCAATAAAACGCAAAATGAAGAAGATTTAAGTGAGAAGCCGCGTAATCATCAATGAACGAACGTTCGTAAATAAATTGGTGGAATCCCTATGAAAGGCACGATTGAGCTTTCGTTTGATTGATCTGCGGAGATTTGCGAGACAGAGAGTTGAAACGAGAGTCAGAGCGCGGATTGAGGGCGTAAAAAAGCCGGTTTCGCTTGATGGCGGAAACCGGCTTTTAGCAATGTTGAGCGCGTGGCTTGAGCGCGTGGCGCGCTCAACATTTCTTTGAATCGATACTCGGCTTAGCGTGCGAGGCCCGATTCTTCGTCAGCGCCAATCGCAAGGTTCATGCACTGGATGGCCGCGCCCGATGCACCCTTGCCCAGGTTATCCAGGCGCGCGACGGTGACAAACCGCTCGTCGTTGCCGAAGACAAACAGCTCGACCCGGTTGGTGTCGTTGCAGGCCTGGACGCCAAAGAAACCGTCGTCGAGATTGCTGTCTGCATTGAATGGCAACACACGCACGAACGGCTCGTTCGCGTAGTACTCGGCAAACAACGCCTGCAAGTCTTGCGGCTTGGCGGTGTGCGACAGTTGATCGGGCGAGAAGTACGTGGTGACGGCCAGTCCCTTCAGGAAGTTGCCGACAATAGGCGTGAACACCGGCGCGTGTTTCAGTCCGGAGCGCACCGCCATTTCCGGCAGATGCTTGTGGGTCAATCCCAACGCGTAAGGCTGCGGGCTGTCGAGTTTCGGATTTCCGCCTGCTTCATAGTCCGCGATCATCTTCTTGCCGCCACCGCTGTAGCCGGTGATGGAATAAGCGTGCGCGGCGAAATCCGCGGAAACAAGACCGCCTGCCACCAGGGGTTTCATTGCCAGCAGGAACGCCGACGCATGGCAGCCCGGCACCGCAATGCGCTTCGCGGTGCGCAAGCGCTCGCGCTGCGCCGGCATGAGCTCGGGCAGGCCGTACGCCCAGTCGTCATGCGTGCGGAACGCCGTGCTGGCGTCGATTACCACGGTACGGTGATTGTCCGCGTCCACGAGCGAAACCGATTCGCGCGAGGCAACGTCCGGCAGGCAAAGGAACGTAACGTCCGAGGCATTGATCAGCCGACGGCGCTCCTCCACGTCTTTGTGCCGTGCTTCCTCGATACGTAACACCTCGACGTCACGCCGCTCGGACAAATATTCGAAAATCTTCAGGCCAGTTGTGCCTTCCTTTCCGTCGACAAATACTTTCGTGGTCATCTCGATCTCGCTGGGTTCGGTCGCGCCCGGACGTCTTGCGGCCAGAGCGCGGTCAACTCGTCAATTTAATGCGCTTCCGCGACAACGCGATGGCATTGCCGGGGACATTGGCCGATCGGCCTGAAAAACGTTGCAATGCTGTCAAAAAAACTACTTCGCATTCCACCGCGCCTCCACGGCCGTGACCCTCGCACCGAACGCTTTCGCCGTTTCCAGATCGCCGGGCGGCGGGGCTTCGTCGGGCGCCGCATCCGCCGGAGATTGCGTCAGCAAGCCCGAAAAACCGCCGACGAAGTTCAGGTCTTGCGCGTGTGGCCGCCTTCGTGTTCGCTGGCATCATGCCCGTGCCGGCCCAGATCATGCCGTGCTGCATCGCAAGCGTGATGAGGTAGGCAATGGTCGAGTGCTTGTCGCCATTCATCGCCGCCGAGTTGGTGAACCCGGCCGCGATCTTGTCTTTCCATGATTGTTGCGCGAAGCACGGTTTGGAGCTGGCGTCGGCGAATTTCTTGAAGTCCGCTGACGGACCGCCCATGTAGGTGGGCGCGCCGAAGATGATGCCGTCGGCGGCGTCGAGTTTGGCCCAGCCGGCGTCGTCCAGGTCGCCGACCGCTAGCAGCTTCGCGTCCGCACCGGCATCGATCGCGCCGGTGAGCACGGCTTCGGTGACTTTTTTTCGTATGACCGTAGCCGCTGTGATAAACGATAACGATTTTCGGCATTTCATTCCCCGTCTGCGATACGAAGACGTCAAAGGCGCGAGTTGTGCGAGAACAACCATGACCGTGCGTCTTCGCGAGAATTTGACAGGCGGCGGACACGGCCCCGCATAGCCGTCGACATCAAAGTCATTGCGCGCTTCCACCGCTTCCATTTTGCGCAGGACCCCCACGGCGCTCGCGTTTGACGGCAACTTCGAGACGTTCGCGGGAATGCCCGCGACGGGACCAGTGCCACCAGCCGCGGCCGGGCGCGTCGGGGTCGAAGACGGTGATCACGAAACTTTGCATGGCTGCTGGTGCGCCATGCCATGACAGTTGCGGCGATCGGTTGCCGTCTTTGCAGTCGTTCTGGTCGTAGACGAGGGCAAGCGGCACTGGCTGGTTAGGGGAGATGTCGGTACTTGTCAACGTGAAAGGCGCTGCGGCGATAACTTCAGTGACCGCACGCGGCGCATTTGATACCATCGCGGCGCAGAAAAGCGGCAGCAGCACTGCACGGCTGAAAACTCGGAACCTGACGACACGCCAATCAACAGCGCGGTACAGCTTAGGTTCAAGCAGTCGTTGCAACACTATCATTTAGGTTGCGAATATTAACTCTTCAAACGCCTCGGCTGGTGTCTTCCAATCGAGGGCTTTGCGTGGTCTGCAATTAAGCGCGTTCGCAACTGCGTCGAGTTTTCGCTCGGAGTATCGACTAATGTCGGTGCCTTTAGCAGGCTGTTGAAAAGCGCCCCGTCATGACGACCGAAGCAGTGTTCAAGAGGTTTGCACATGCAGAGTTTGCATGCTTGCTGTAAATTGCGGGTTCGCCGAGTGGTTTTGGCAGGCAGTGCGCAGGCACGCCGGCCCGGCGCCGTA
>LGTG01000532.1 GCA_001190015.1 Candidatus Burkholderia crenata | reverse complement strand
CCTCCCGGTTTGTTGCGAGCCCCAGCCCCGCGGTCGCCCTATTTAACACCTCCAAATTTCGAGATGTTGCAACGACCGGTTGAATTCGCCCAGCAGCTACGTGGAGACGGTGCACGAGACGGCGAAAACGCTGAAAGCCGCAGTCGATGCTGCCACCGACCAGGCCGAGCTGAGCGACGTGAACTGGCCCACGTAGGGAATAGAGACGCGGCAACGCGCCGGGTGTTGGAACACCCGACACGCCCCGCACCCGCAGAACCACCTGAGAATCCGGCAAGGCCGCGCCACCCCTGCAGAGGCGGCGTTAGGCTACCACGGTCGGAATTGCCTGGTTAAAAAATTGCACGAAACTAACCCTATCATCCCGTGGATCGGTGGAAAGCGCCGCCTGGCAGACCGTTTGATCCCCTTGTTTCCGCCTCATGAATGCTACGTCGAGGCATTCTGCGGAGGGGCAACCTTGTATTTCCTGCGTCCATTTCCCGCACCGGTCGAAGTGATTAACGACGTCAACGGTGATCTCGTGAACCTGTATCGGGTAGTGCAGCACCACTTGGAAGAGTTCGTTCGGCAATTTAAATGGGCAATTTCGAGCTGGCAGGTCTTTAAATGGCAGCAGATGACTCGACCGGAGACCTTGACGGACATTCAACGCGCTGCGCGGTTCTACTACCTCCAGCATCACGCTTTCGGCGGGAGGTGGCGGATCAATCGTTCGGAACCGCCACTACCGCGCCATCAATCAATTTGTTGCGAATCGAAGAATCGCTCTCAGCAGCTCACCTCCGCCTTGCCGGCACTCATATCGAAAACCTGCCTTGGTTGGAATGCCTGACCCGATATGACCGGCCGCACAGCTTTTTCTACCTCGACCCGCCGTACTGGCAGACAGAGGGTTACGGCGTTCCGTTTGAGTTCAGAGAATACGAGCAGATAGCCAGCTTCATGCGTTCATGCCGGGAGAAGGTGATGGTCTCGATCAACGATCACCCAGACATCCGGCGGGCTGTTCTAGTGCCAATCGGGGCACGAATCGGGGTTAACATGGGTGTGCCAAATCGCGCGCGACGTTACACCAATCCCAACCCCCAGCGCCCCGTTCAATCAAGAAAATCGCAATTCGCCTCGACAAACGCCGCCAGATCCAGCGAATGCTGGCGCACCAGCCTCTCGACCAATTCGGTATCCCGCCCCTCGAGCGCCTCGATGATCTTCATATGGTCTTCAATCGACCGCGCCGCCCGATCGCTTTGCGAAATCGTCATCTTCCGGATCGCGCGCACGTGCACGAAAATATTCTTGATCGTATCGAAGATGATCTGCGACTTATTCAACTGCACAATCGCTTGATGGAAGGCAATATTCGCCTCCGAATACTCTTCGATATGCTCGGCCGGCGCCTGATTCTGAAAGTGGTCAAACATTTGCCGCAACGAAGCAATCTCTTCGTCCGTCG
Organism: Candidatus Burkholderia crenata; assembly: GCA_001190015.1. Classification (GTDB taxonomy): domain Bacteria; phylum Pseudomonadota; class Gammaproteobacteria; order Burkholderiales; family Burkholderiaceae; genus Caballeronia; species Caballeronia crenata. The sequence goes on along the minus strand of LGTG01000532.1, from coordinate 1,559 downwards.
CGCGCAGCGTCGCGAGCCTCGCCGCCATACTTTCCAGCGCGGCCCACATATTGATCATCTCGACAATCTCGCGCTTGGTCTTACGCACGATATAAATCCCACGACGCGGCACCGTGCGCAGAAACCCTTCCTGCTCGAGCAACGTCATGGCTTCGCGAATGGGTGTACGACTCACGCCCAGCGCTTCGGTCAAATCCTTCGCGTCCAGCCGGATCTCTTCCCGCGAACGATAAATGTCTGCCTCGGAAATGGCCTGGCGCAGTCGCGCATACGCTTGGTCGCGCAACGAAACCGTCGCATTGATCGGCGCCAGCGAAAGCGTCACGCCAGCAGGCTTACCTTCTGCACGCGGCTCAAGAAGATTGGCCGGGGTTGCTGCAACTTCAGTATCAGATGGCATTGATGGTTTGATGTCCCAGGTTCCGCACGCCCGTCGTCGCCCGTGTACCCGTGCTGCCGCCCTGGTTATCCGCCGTCAGCCCGGCGGCGTACCGACCATTGTCCTGCGCGCTGCAACACGTCTTGCGGCACCGCCGATGCCAGTGCAAACGTCACACCCACACCGCCCGCTAACAAGGCAATTCCGATCACGACTAATAAAGCGATGCTCATTTCCGGCTCCTAGTAGTTTACTCCAAGAGCCTTCAGTATATGTTGCGTCGCAATCCACGCAATATATTTCGTATGTAATATATCATAAACAATCCTTCTGTGCTCGCAGTTTAAGCGGCTTTTTGCGAACGTGTGAAGGATTCAATCGTTTTGATACCGGGCTTGGCCGTTCCCTGGTTGACGCCTTCACGCAGCTTGATCAGCGCGAGCACGGCGTCGATAATCGGCATGTCGACGGCAAGCTTGCGGCCAATTTCCTGCACGACGGTCACGATCGGATCGATCTCCATGGGACGGCGGGCTTCGCAATCCATCAGCATCGAGGTCTTGTGAGCGCTGACCGCCGCTGCTCCGTTGATGCGCTTTTCCACATCGACACGGAAATGAACGCCGAGCTGCTCGGCAATGCCCTGCGCCTCTTCCATCATGCGGCGTAACCAGCCCGCTCGGCTCGCCGATGGGAAATTTCTTGCCGTACACATGACGGATCACGCCCGGCTCCGCAATTTCAGCTGCGGGAATCAGCACGCAGCCTATTGCGCGCTCCGGCCCGAGCACCTGCCATTGGCGGCCGCCCGGATCGACGCTCTCCAGGGTGGTGCCGGCGAGCGCGCCGCCGTGCTCGTGGAAATACTAGTATGGCAAACCGTTCACCGCCGTAACCACGGCGGTATCCGGTCCCAGCAGCGGTTGCATCAGGTCGACCACGCCGGGCACCGAATGCGCTTTGAGCGCAATCACCACGTAGTCCTGCTGCCCAAGTTCTGCGGGATTGTTCATGCAGCGGATCTTGACGGTGTTGTGAACGGCGGTCAGAAAGCGACGCCAGATGGCAGCGTCGATCAGAAATGCGAAAGGATCTTGTTCTGTAGAACGGTCTTTTGACGACCAGCAGAGGTGCCGATACGGGTGCGTCGGAAGGAGCCCGAAGGGCGAGTGCAGACGCG
>LGTG01000531.1 GCA_001190015.1 Candidatus Burkholderia crenata | reverse complement strand
TACAGATATCCTGCTCGGTTTCGAACTCGCCGAAAAATACGGGTAATTGCAAGCCGGTGTTGTATAAAGCGTCAGCAACTGACTCACGATCAACCCGCCCACAATCGCGATCCCAAGCGGCGCACGCATTTCCGATCCCTCGCCCGTGCCGAACGCCAGCAACGCACCCAGCAACGCCGCCGTGGTCATCATGATTGGCCGGAAGCGCAGCAAGCACGCTTGCTCGATCGCCTCGCGCGACGTTGCCGCCCCATGCCGCTGCGCCTGGATCGCGAAGTCGACCATCATGATCGCGTTTTTCTTCACAATACCAATCAGCAAGATCACCCCGATCAGCGCGATGATGCTGAACTCCGTCTGGAACAGCAGCAGCGCGAGCAACGCACCAATGCCCGCCAACGGCAATGTCGAGCAAATCGTGATCGGGTGGATGTAACTCTCGTACAGAATCCCAAGCACGATGAACGCTGCAGCCAGCGCGTCCAGGATCAGGATCGGCTTGTCCTTGGTGGAATCCTGGAATTGCTGCGCCGTGCCCACAAAACTGCCGTGAATCGTGCTGGGCATGCCAATGGTCGCCATGGCTTAGGTTCAAGCAGTCATTGCAACACCATCATTT
>LGTG01000530.1 GCA_001190015.1 Candidatus Burkholderia crenata | reverse complement strand
CGGTTTCGAACTCGCCGAAAAATATGGGTAATTGTAAGCCTGGCGACACGTATATGTTGACCGGCAGCGACACTATCGGGGAGCCGAGCGTTATATTTAGAAACAGCCGCACCTGCGCCGTTGTTGCAACCGTGCGCCATGCGACCGCCGGCGTCTGCCCGGCCTCGCCTACGGCCAGCACCAACGGCTGGATCACCTGTAACTGCAACGAGGCGGTCGCCAGTCCAAGCAGGTTAAGACCCGTCGTCACATTCACGGCTTAGGTTCAAGCAGTCATTGCAACCACATCATTTAGGTTGCAATGACTGCTTGAACCTAAGCTGGTCACGCCGGTCACCGGAATTCGATGAAACGTTGGGACCAACTTCCTTCTCGGACAATAAAGTCGATAACAAGGCCAAACCACCGCGCTCGAAGACCCTTTCGGCTGATCGCGGGAAAGCGAAGGCGAACCCACCGCACTTTTCTGAACATTTTTCTTCGCGGTCTGCGGGGCAGTCGAGCTTGTGCCCGCACCACCTGCCGCCGCTTTGGAAGCACCGGCAGAAGAAACCCGCCGCGCTGCCGCTTCCTTCTTGCGGTTGACGGCACTCTCCCCGCGTCGTCATCGGCCTCATTTTCCCCATCGCTTTCGCGTGCCGCGGCATCGCTCGGCGGCACGTTTGGAAACATTCGGCATAGCACGGCATTATAATCCCGGCATGAATTCTCAAACCGACTTCCCCGCCGCGCCTCCGCCGGTTACGACCGAGCCCGAGGCGCCTGATGACCACGCCCAGTTCGTCGACTGGATGCGCTCGGTCGCCCCCTATATCCACGCGTTCCGGAACAAGACTTTCGTGGTCGCGTTCGGCGGCGAACTGGTGCAGGAAGGACGCCTGAACGCACTCGTCCAAGACGTCGGACTGCTGCACGCCATGGGCATCCACGTTGTGCTTGTGCACGGCTCGCGACCCCAGGTGGAAGAACAGTTGAACCTGCACGGCGTGGAATCGGATTTTTCGCACGGCTTACGTATCACCGACGCCCGCGCGCTCGAATCCGCGAAAGAGGCCGCAGGCGAAGTGCGCCTCGACATCGAAGCGGCGATCAGCCAAGGCTTGCCGAACACGCCGATGGCGCATGCTCACATCAGCGTGGTATCGGGCAATTTTGTGACAGCGCGGCCGGTCGGCATTCTGGATGGCGTCGATTTCCAGCACACCGGCGTGGTACGCAAGATCGACGGCGATTCCATTCGCCACTCGCTTACCAGCAGCAAACTCGTGCTGCTCTCGCCGCTCGGTTTTTCGCCGACTGGCGAAGCGTTCAATTTGTCGATGGAAGATGTGGCGTCGGCAGCGGCGATTGCGCTGCGCGCCGACAAGATCATTTTCCTGACCGGAACCCTAGGTCTCCTCGATGAAGAGGGCGAGCTGGTGCGTGAAATGTCCCTGGACGACGCTTACCGGCTGCACGAAAGCGGCGAACTGCAAGGCGACGCAGCGTTTTACCTGAAGCACACCATTCGCGCCTGCCGCGGCGGCGTGGCGCGGGCACACATTATTCCTTACGCGCTCGACGGCAGCATCCTGCTCGAATTGTTCCTGCACGACGGCGTAGGCACGATGATCTCGTACGAGAATCTCGAAAGTCTGCGCGAAGCCACGCCGGATGACGTCGGCGGGATTTTGACGCTGATAGAACCACTGGAAATGGACGGCACGCTCGTGCGGCGCGGCCGTCACCAGATAGAACGCGATATCGACCATTTCTCGGTGATCGAGCACGATGGCGTGCTGTTCGGCTGCGTGGCGCTGTATCCGTACACGCAGGAACGCATCGGCGAAATGGCCTGCCTGACGGTCTCGCCCGAAGCGCAAGGTTCCGGTGACGGCGAACGCCTGCTCAAGCGTGTCGAACAACGGGCGCGCGCTCGTGGCCTCACGCATATCTTCGTGCTTACCACGCGTACCGAACACTGGTTTCTCAAACGCGGATTCGTAAAGGTGACTGTCGACGATCTGCCTGAAGACCGGCGCCGGCTCTACAACTGGCAACGTAAATCGCTTGTGCTGATGAAGCAGCTCTAACTTATTTCGAGACGTGTTCGTCCGGTTGCAGGCGCACTCATGCGCGGTTCGACGCGAGGCGTCCAGCTACCCCGCTACAGGAGAAATACAGATGGCCCGAATGGTTCAATGCGCGAAACTCGACAAGGAAGCCGAAGGACTCGACTTTCCGCCCCTGCCGGGTGAACTCGGCAAGCGGATCTATGAAACGATCTCGAAAGAAGCGTGGCAAGGCTGGCTCAAGCAGCAAACCATGCTGATCAACGAAAACCGCCTGAACATGGCTGATCCGCGCGCACGCCAGTACCTGCTTAAGCAGACGGAAAAGTACTTCTTTGGTGAAGGCGCCGATACCGCCCAAGGCTACGTACCGCCCACGCAAAGCTGATCCCGCGAGTCGTTTTCCGGCGATGAAAAAGCCGGCCTCGAAAGGCCGGCTTTTCTTTTCGTGTGCGCCCAGCATGGGCGCAATCTTGGAGGTG
>LGTG01000529.1 GCA_001190015.1 Candidatus Burkholderia crenata | reverse complement strand
CAAGTTTCTGGGCTACAGCCTGTGGGTGGCTCCTGGCGACGCAGTGAAACGCGGCGTGGCTGGCGGCAAATAGTCGCCGCTGGTGGCGCAATAAGGGCAAGCTACTCAACAGCGTGTTGCCCATCGTCTACTTTGACCAGTTAGGTTTGCCTCGACTCATAACCTCAACTTCTCGAACCGCCCGGTGCGGACCCGCATTCCGGGTGGTGTGGCAGGGGTACGGCCTTATGGTCGTCCCCTATGCCAATTTGGGGCGCAGTGTGCACGACCTATTCACGACGCATTTACGAGACCGGAGACGAGGAAGCGATGGACCAGGCGACTAAAAACATCGAGTATGACCGGCCGCAGGGACTGACGTGCGGCATCGGCCAGGCGTGGGCGAAAGTGCCAGACGCTCCTTCGCGTGAGGAAAAGCGCGAGTTGAAGGAGCGTATCCGTGCGTTGCTCGTGCGCGAGAAGGCGGTATTGGTTGCGCACTATTATGTCGATGCCGAGTTGCAGGAGCTCGCCGACGAGACGGGTGGTTGCGTGGCGGATTCACTTGAGATGGCGCGTTTCGGGCGCGATCATGCGGCAGAGACGCTGATTGTAGTCGGCGTCCGTTTCATGGGCGAGACCGCAAAAATCCTCAGTCCCGAAAAGCGCGTGCTGATGCCCGATCTCGACGCGACCTGTTCCCTCGACCTGGGTTGTGCCGCCGACGAGTTTTCCGCTTTCTGTGACGCTCATCCCGACCGGACGGTCGTGGTGTACGCAAACACCAGTGTTGCTGTGAAAGCGCGGGCGGACTGGATGGTGACATCGTCGATCGGACTGGAGATTGTTGCGGATCTGCACGCGCGCGGCGAAAAAATCCTCTGGGCGCCTGACCGGCATCTGGGCGGTTACATCCAGAAAAAAACCGGTGCCGACATGTTGTCGTGGCAAGGCTCGTGTCTTGTCCACGATGAGTTCAAGGGCATCGAACTCGATCTGCTGCGCGCCGAGTATCCCGACGCCAAGATCCTCGTTCATCCGGAGTCGCCGGAAGCGGTGGTCACGCTTGCCGACGTGGTCGGCTCCACGACGCAATTGATCGATGCCGCGGTGCGACTTGAGGCGAAGCAGTTTATTGTCGCGACGGATCTCGGGATCCTGCACAAGATGCGGCTTGCCGCGCCGGACAAGGAGTTCATCGAAGCGCCGACGGCCGGGAACAGCGCGACCTGCAAGAGCTGCGCGCATTGCCCGTGGATGGCGATGAACGGGCTGGCGAATCTGGCGGCCGTGCTGGAGCGCGGCCACAACGAAATTTTCGTGGACGCCCAGATCGCGGTGCGTGCATGGCTGCCGATCGACCGCATGCTCGATTTCGCTGCCCGTCACAAGAAACGCGTCCAGGCGAGCGGTGATCTCGCGAAGGACGTTTCGTTATTTTCAAACGTAGGAGCGGCGTGATGGTGGCAAGTCAGTTGGTTTCTCCCTTACTCGAAGAAATCCGGGTCTTGTACGGCGAGGCATTCGATCAGGCACTTCAGCGCAGCGTCACCGACGCGCTGGCGGAAGACATCGGCGACGGCGACCGGACCGAGCTTCTTGTACCCGCCAACGTGCAGCGGACGGCGCGCGTGACGGTTCGCGAAGAGGCGGTGTTGTGCGGCGTTCCATGGTTCGAGGCGGTGATGCGCCGGGTGGATGAATCGATCTGCGTGGAATGGCTTTATCGCGAAGGGGTGCGGATGATCGCCAATAAGCCCGTGGTTCTGCTGCGAGGGCCTGCGCGCGCGCTGTTGACCGCGGAACGTAACGGGCTGAATTTCCTGCAGATGTTGTCGGGGGTGGCGACCGCTACGCGTCGTTATGTGGATGCAATTGAAGGGACGCGGGCGCGGATTCTCGACACGCGCAAGACCTTGCCGGGTTTGCGTCTAGCGCAGAAGTACGCGGTGCGCGTGGGCGGCGGCGCGAACCAGCGGCTGGCGCTTTACGACGGCATTCTGATCAAGGAAAACCATATTGCCGCGACGGGTGGTGTGGGCGCGGCGATGGATGCGGCGCTTGCTTTGAATGTCGGGGTGCCGATTCAAATTGAAGTGGAGACGCTCGAACAGCTTGAAACGGCGCTGGCTCATCAAGCGGAATCGATCCTGCTCGATAATTTTGCCTTCGATGCCATGCGCGACGCGGTACGGCTGACTGCGGGCCGAGCGGTGCTGGAAGTGTCAGGCGGCGTGAACTTCGATACCGTGAGGACGATTGCCGAGACGGGTGTGGACCGGATTTCCATCGGCGCACTGACGAAGGACGTGCGTGCCACGGATTATTCGATGCGGCTCGAGTAGGGACGTCACGCCCGGTTGCTGCTTTCAAGCTTGGTGGTTTGCCTGAAAGCAGTACTCAACCCGTTGCCCCAGAGCATCGCGGACCGAGCGGCGAATTCAACCGGTCGTGCAACATCTTTGGAGGTGTTAAATGGGGCGACCGCGGAGCTGGAGCTCGCAA
>LGTG01000528.1 GCA_001190015.1 Candidatus Burkholderia crenata | reverse complement strand
TAGCACTTCAAGCTGACGATGGCCGCGAGCAATCTGACCCGCATGGCCCGAATGCTAAGCGTGGTGCCACAAGAGGAGCGTTGCAATGAGCCCGCGATGGTGCGAGCACCGTACGGCGCCGGGCAGGCGTGCCTGCGCACTGCCTGCCAAAACCACTCGGCGAACCCGCAATTCAGCAGCAAATTGCATGTGCAAACCTCTTGAATACTGCTTCGGTCGTCATGACGGGGCGCTTTTCAACAGCCTGTTAAGGCCCGATCCAACGGCTGGTACGCTGGCTATGCCCAATTGGACCTGACGGTCGGCGACGAACTCCAGAATTCGAGGCGTAGGGACGATCTCCATGGTGATGCTGCAACTTGGGTGTACCAACTGGAAGCGGGCGGTGATCCGGTTGAGGCAACACTGCGCCATGGTCGGCGTCGCTGCAATCCTTAAGTGCTGAGCTGCTTGCTGGGCACCCCACTCGAGCCCGCGCACACGCTCCAGGCCAGCAAAGATCTGCCGCACCTCCTCATAGAGGGCGAGCCCATCGGCCGTCGTTGTCAAGCTTGGTCCCAAGCGGGTGAACAGCAGGCGACCACTGCGTTCCTCGATCTGGCTCAGGGCTCGGCTGACTGCCGGTTGCGAGATGCCCAAGTGCGCCGAGGCCATGGTTGCGGTGCCGCATTCGATCACCGCCTTGAAGATCTCCAGGTGGCGAATTGTAGTCCAGCCGCCCGACCAAGGTGCGGTCCGGGGTTCGGCGCTACTATCAATTGTTTGGTTTGCGGACTCTTTCTTCATAAATAAGTTAGTCGATCCTTCAGATGTGCTGACCGCGGCGCGATCGGTGGCCACAATCGGGTGTCAGAATTTCCGTGTTCAAGGCGGGTTGAGAATCGCACGGTTGGCCGAGCGAAGCGATCCGCGTAAAAGATAGCGAATTGGTTCATTGCTGTCTTCCAGTCATAAGTAGCGTGCCCCAATCGGCCATGATGTTGCACAGACGGCCTTGATGTGCGCAACGGCATTTTCGCGGATCTTGACGTATCGCGCCGAAGAACACTACTCGATACGTCGACTCCAACGTTCGAGCCCGCAAGGCGATTATCGCTAGCGGATCCGCCAACTTGGCTTTCGGTTTGCGAGGCATGGCCTCTCTTGGAGAGCATGTCATGCCTCACGGAATTCCTGACGGGCCTGCCGCGATTATAAAATTTAACATATAGGAATTCTAATTATAATCTGGAAGGTATGTTGCTTGACCGGTCACGGTCGACATTCACCCCACCACAAACGGTTGAATCAGATGCAAACTTCTCAATTCTGTCTTTTTCAGAGGCTGGTTCCATCAGCCTGCCGTCGAGATGTGGACGAACGAAGCGCCGCTTCGCGCCTTGATCGACGTTGAAATTGCGCTAGCTCAGTCGCAGGGCAGTCTTGGCCTGATCCCTGACGGCGCGGCGAAAACCCTTACCTCCGCGCTGGCCAATGTAGAGATCGACCACGCGCTTGGAGGCCGACATCGCAAACACCATGCATCCATTTGTACCCTTGCTGCGCCAGTTGGAGGCGCGCGGGGAACGGTCGGCGGCCTACCTACCTGCACTGGGGTGCGACGACGCAGAACATCGCGGATACCGGAATTGCTCTTCAGCTCAAGCGCTCCCATGCGCTGCTTATGGCTGGCATCGACCAGGCTCTGGAGGCACTGGTGGCGCTTGCGCTCGAACATCGCGACACTCCTCAAGCCGGCCGTACGCATGGTCAGCACGGCTTGCCGATCACCTTCGGATTCAAGGTCGCGGCTTGGCACAGGGAGGTGCGGCGACACCGCGACCGCCTTGACTTCGCGGCCCGTCTCGCCTGTGAACGGCGGTCAGAAAGCGACGCCAGATGGCGGCGTCGATCAGAAATGCGAAACGATCTTGTTCTGCAGAACGGTCTTTTGACGACCAGCAGAGGTGCCGATA
>LGTG01000527.1 GCA_001190015.1 Candidatus Burkholderia crenata | reverse complement strand
GACGTTAACATAAAGGATTCCTTATTAATAGAGAATCGTATAAAAATATGGGTACTTGCAAGCCTTCGCGTACGGATCGAGCAACAGCTTGTTTGGATTGAAGCGATGCCCGTTTTCAGGCTCATACGGACCATGCACGCGATACCCATAGACCACGCCCGGTTTCAAACCGAATAAATAGACGTGGAACACTTCATCGGTGTATTTAGGCAATTCGATAGGCTCGAGTTACTTCTCGCCGTTTTCATCGAAGAGGTACAGTTCGACTTTCGTGGCGTTTGCGGAGAACAAGGCGAAGTTGACGCCCTCGCCGTCCCAGGTCGCGCCCAGGGGAAACGGCGAGCCTTCGACAATGCGGATATCGTGCGTCGTTTTCATGTATGCGTGTGTCCAGGTGTTGAGAGCTTCAACCGAAATCGATATGTGCCGGGTGCTTCAACCCGCCGTGCCGTCAGCGGCTTGCGGGTTGCTCGCCGGGATCGGACGACGGATTATTGCGCCATGCGTGCAATGCCATCACGAGCCCACGGGCAGAAGGAACAGCAGGTTTCATGCCCACGTGGGGCGTCCTTTTCGGACAGCTTCTGGCGGCTGCCAGACACTCGTTATTATCGTGAGGAGTGGTTTCGCGCTTAAGACTGCCGAAAAGACCAACGAAAAATTCTCCATTCGTTCTTGTGGAGTCCAGGACTGTACGAAATCGTTGCGGGCGCGAATCGTGCTTATGCGTCCCGCGCATCAGCCCCGAGCACGATCATGAAATTGCTGGCGCTTGCGCTATCGATCAACCCGAGGATAACTGTCTTGCCCACCCATCCCGCCGCATCCGCGAATCCAGCCATCAGAGCTTGTCCGGTCCGTCCCTCGGCAGCGCTGAGGAAAGGCCGTGTTCTTGGGCGCTCACTGCGTGATTCAGTCCCCTTCGACTCGCACGCACCTGGCAACCGGAAGCCGACCGCCCGGAGGAGGCCGTGGCGCGCGTGCTCGCCAACAACGCCGGCCGGCAAGAACGGCTGATACCGCTGCGGATGTCACGCATGGCCGCGTCGCCGTTTGTGTTCCTGCGCGGCGCAGCGAGCATGATGGCCTGGGATTTCGCGCACACGCCGTCTATCGGCCATCACGTGATGATTGATGGCGACGCGCATCTGAACAATTTCGGCTTGTTCCGCACACCTCGGCAGGACGTGGTTTTCGACCTGAACGACTTCGACGAAACGCTGGTCGCCCCGTGGGAATGGGATCTGAAGCGGTTCACGGCCAGCATCAACGTGGCGGCGTCCGAAAACGGAGTCGACGTCACCGGCCGCGAGCGCGCGGTGCGCACCGCCTACCGGACCACGACGTCGACGCTGGCCGAGGTCCCCGCCTACGAACTGTGGCAGATGCGCTCGTACGCGAGCGTGTTGTTAGCGGCGGTGCAAATCCGACACTAAACGGCGGGCGTTGGGTTGAATAGAAGCGAAGTGACCAGGGGCCG
>LGTG01000526.1 GCA_001190015.1 Candidatus Burkholderia crenata | reverse complement strand
GCTTGCGCCGGCCTGGCCAGGTCAATCCGCGAAACCATCCCGAATTATACAAAGGACCGCGTTTGCGTGCCCGATTGGCCCCGTCCAGGCCACTGCCCAGCCCCGTCCTTCAGAACGTCTGCGAGACGGCCGCAGCCGATGATCCGTTAGCCGGCCGCGTTGTTGCTGTTATCGGAGTCGACCAGTCCCAGCGAAATCGCACGCGCGAATTCGGCGCTGATACTGGCGGCGCTTTGTGGATGAGGTGCGGCAGTCCCCGAAGCCGGGTGGATTGCGAGTACCCAGCAAGTGCGAGTGGCACAAGCATCGCGATGGGCCAGTAGGTCGATATTGTCTTTTTCATTGTCAGACCCCTTCTCAGGTCCTGTGGGTTGACAGGCCCACTTCTAGACGCTTAGCTTTTAAGGGTTTGTCCTCATCTCATAAAGGTGCCCCGGGACAAAGCATGTTTGCAACTCTGTCAACAACGTATGGCGCGTCAGTGTTGTGTTTGTTGGCCCACGAGCGATTCCGGCCACTTTCAGCCTGTTACCGCGGGTATAAAATTTTATAAACTTCTTGCGATATTCTCTCCGCGAAACTGTCAGATAGTAGTTAACGCCTTCCCGCTCATGATGAAACTCGCTGTAACAGGTCTGATCCTCGCTTCGTCCGCCCTGGTAGCCGGTTGCGCCGTCTACCCGGACGGTACGCCCGCTTACGTGACCGGCAGCGGCTATTCTGCTTATCCCGCCTACCCCGCGGGCTACGAAGCTGGTTACGGTTATGGAGCACCGGTTGTTCAGTCGGGCGTGATCATCGACGGCGGCGGATATTACGGTGGTCCCGGTCCTCGCTATTGGAACGATGGACCGGGTTATCGCCGCCCCCCTCCGGGTGGCTGGGGCGGTCACGGCGGACCGCAAGCAAGTGCACCGCAAGGCGGCAGGCCATCACAGCCGCAGGCGGGTAATCCGGGCCGGCCGGCGCCAGCGCAGCAGCCACGCGGATCTACACCGTATATCGGCCGATCTCTCTGGGGCAAACCTTTGACGCAGCAACCCGAGCATAACCACTAAACTTCTGCCCACCTCGTTATGCTCGAGACTGCCCGCCATCTTCCCTGGTTCCGGGCGGTTTTTATTGTCTGCAGAAAACTGAGATTGCGCGGGCAACAGTGCCGTCGAGCCTTTCGCATTTTTCACAATACGAGATACAATCAGCATTCCGCTGTTTGACGTATCAACTGATTTTCCCCATGAGCGATACGAACCCGGAATCCAGAACGTCCATACAGGTGATCGAGCGCATGATGTGCCTGCTCGACGCGCTTGCCACGCACACCGACCCCGTCAGCCTGAAAGAACTCTCGCAGAACACGTCGCTGCATCCTTAGGTTTTTAGGTTTAAGCAGTCGTTGCAACACCATCATTTAGGTTGCGAATATTAACTCTTCAAACGCCTCGGCTGGTGTCTTCCAATCGAGGGCTTTGCGTGGTCTGCAATTAAGCGCGTTCGCAACTGC
>LGTG01000525.1 GCA_001190015.1 Candidatus Burkholderia crenata | reverse complement strand
CCATGGTGCGAGCACCGTACGGCGCCGGGCCGGTGTGCCTGCACACTGCCTGCCAAAACCACTCGGCGAACCCGCAATTCAGCAGCAAATTGCATGTGCAAACCTCTTGAACACTGCTTCGGTCGTCATGACGGGGCGTTTTTCAACAGCCTGTTATGCAGTTTTTCGAGCTAGGCGGTCAGTTGCTTGTAGGTGGCCATAAACTGTTCTCTGGGTTCGGCATGCGCCCGAATTGGACATGGCGTGATAACGCCGGCCATCGGTTTTTACTTTTGTCGCTTAGTCATCAATGGCGTCATATAAATGGAGATGGCGCTCGAACACGGCGGCCATTGGAAAGGATTCCACGCTACGTCGCTGGATCAGCATGATGCCGATCGTGTTTTCCACCGGACCGGCGAACCGGCTCGTGCCGCGCGCGCCGGGCCAGCCAAATGAACCGGCAGAACGATAACTCAGTGGGCGTTGTTGTGCTGGATTGTCCACGATCGCCACGCCCAGACCAAACCCCTGCCCCGCCTACACAATCTGGCCGAACGCCGGAATGCGGCGCTGGTCACGCGACAGGAAATTCGTGCGCATCAGGTCGACCGATCGATGCGACAGCAGACGCGGACCGCGCGCGCGTTCATCGGCGTCGCCTTGCAAACGGCCTCGGCCAAGCAGCAGTCGCGCGAAACGAAGATAGTCGTCGGCAGTGGAAACAAGACCGCGGCCACCACTTTGGAAACGCTCGGGTTTGGCAAAGCCGCTCGATGCCGGATGATCTTCCACCACGCGCTGCCGCGTGGCGGGATCGACGGCGTAGGCCACGGACAAGCGCCCGAGTTTCTCGGGCGGCACCACAAAGCCTGTGTCCGTCATTTCTAACGGCTCGAAGATACGCGTGCGGAAAAAATGCGCCGAGTGACAGCCCGCTGATGCGTTGGATCAACGCGCCAAGTACGTCGGTGGAGATGCCATAGTGCCAGCGCGTGCCGGGCTGAAACATCAAGGGCAGCTCGGCCACACGCTGCAGCCATGCACCGGGGTCCACCGATGCATCGACGCCGTTGAAGACGTTGCCGTAGGCGTCGGCTAACGCACCAAACGCGGTGAAGTGATAAGCGAACCCGGCGCGGTGCGTGAGCAGATCGAGCAACGTGATGGGGGCGCGGGCGGGTTCCGTACGGTCGAGCGGCGCCGCGGGGTCTGAGGACCTTGGAATTGGCCAGTTCGGGCAACCAGCGCGACACGGGGTCATCCAGTGCGATGCGGCTTTCTTCCACCAGCATCAACGCGGCGACGCTCGTTACCGGCTTGGTCATGGAAGCAATACGAAACAGCGTGTCGCGCGTCATGGACACGAGGGTTTCGCCGTCGCGGTAACCCAGCGTGCCGATCCGGGCGATTTCACCATGCCTCCAGACCAGGGTGACACGCCGGCAACGTCGCCGGTTTCGACGAACTGTTGCATCGCGGTATGAGTGCGCTCGAGGCGCGTGGCGCTGAATTCCGCGTCAGACATTCAATATCCCTCTTTGTACACATATGCACATCATTTAAGCATGCCGGAAATGTGACTCCAAGGGAATATTTACCTCGAATTGTAACTCCATGACACAAAACAAAAAATCAATACTTTTATTCCTTACATAAACTTTAAACCAGCGAACAACTCAATCCGATGCTGGCTTCAAGCAGTTCAAGCCGGTCGTTGATTCGCTGCATGCGTGATTGTTGCACAGGGACAAGTGCAGTGAACGCGATGGAATCAACGCGGTTACGCCAGTAGGACAATGGGATGCGGTCTTCCGCGGAGATTCTGCCAATTACCTGCTCCAGATGAAGAATATCCGTTTCGATTTGCCGATGATTCATTCACTACTCCAAGGTAGATGTTATTTTTGCTTTTTATGGAACGAGTTCGAGGCAACACACGGAACGGATAACCGTTTCCGGTGCCACAAGCTAAATGCTCTGGGTTCGCGCAACCGCAACGCACGGCATGAAGAAGCTGTACTGGCGCTGGAAGGACCATCTGCAGAGTATCGAATAGGCAAGGTGCTGTATATTCCGCAAATGCAGTACAGTAAAAATTCAATATGCTGGGATTCGAATCGGAAAATTGTCCGCGTGACAGGAGAAAATGCTTAGGTTCAAGCAGTCGTTGCAACACCATCATTTAGGTTGCGAATATTAACTCTTCAAATACCTCGGCTGGTGTCTTCCAATCGAGGGCTTTGCGTGGTCTGCAATTAAGCGCGTTTGCAACTGCGTCGAGTTCTCGCTCGGAGTATCGACTAATGTCGATGCCTTTAGGAGGCTGTCGGAAGCACCCCGTCATGACGACCGAAGCAGTGTTCAAGAGGTTTGCACATGCAATTTGCACATGCAATTTGCTGCTGAATTGCAGGTTCGCCGAGTGGTTTTGGCAAGCAGTGCGCAGGCACGCCAGCCCGGCGCCGTA
>LGTG01000524.1 GCA_001190015.1 Candidatus Burkholderia crenata | reverse complement strand
TTGCAGCGCGACAGCACGCCGATAGCGCCGATCCCCTTGATCACGCGCGTCAGTTTGTCGGCGTCGACAACACTGCCGGTCCAGCGGCCATATTGCGTGTGATTCGAGAACTGCATGGTGTTGAGCGGCCAGACGTTGACGCCCATGCGGCGCATGGGGAAGACGGCCGCGCTGTTGCCTGCGTGGCCGAAGACCACGTGCGACTGGATACTGAGGACGTTTTGCATGATGGTTTTAGCGGGGTGCAGGACAGCGCGGCCGGGGGCCGTGCACGAAAACCGCATGCATGTTCGGCATGCCGGACATCATTGTGCCGTGGTTTTCGCCTGGATCGGAAGAACCTGCTTGTGGAACGCCAATGAGCGCGAGATTCGCTTGGCATGAGGATCGCTTAATCTTATAGTTTTTTGCAATGCCCGCGAATGCGAACCGGCTTCGAACCAATCCGCAGAGGAATTCCATCGGATTGCAAAGCGATTTTGACGGTACCGCGCGTCAATTTTCGAAAAGCAGGTGCGAACTATTCACCTTTGCAGCAAAATCATCCTAACGCGCTCAATTATTTGCGGTTCAAATCCTCCGGAGAAAAACCACCCTAATCCAATTCGAGTTATTCGCCAGCAAGCACCGGTAAAACAGCTGAAACCAGCTAGAAACGGGCCAGAGACAGGCCGCAAAACAGGAGGTCGGTATGGAGACGCTGACAGGAAATCGTACAGATCTGCAGAAGAACACGCTGGCAATCGTCCTTGCGGGCGGCCGGGGTACCCAACTCGGACCGCTCACGAATAAACGCGTCAAACCAGCAGTGCATTTTGGCGGCAAATACCGGATCGTGGACTTCGCGCTGTCGAATTGCCTGAGTTCAGGCATCCGGCGCATCGCGGTCGTCACGCAATACAAGGCGTATTCACTCTTGCGCCACCTGCAGCGCGGCTTGGGTTTCCTGCGCGGCGAGTTCAACGAGTTCATCGATATCTGGCCGGCCCAGCAACGGGTTGATTCAAGCTGGTACAGGGGGCGAATTCAACCGGTCGTTGCAACATCTCGAAA
>LGTG01000523.1 GCA_001190015.1 Candidatus Burkholderia crenata | reverse complement strand
ACCTTGACCACGCCGGTGCCGAACTCGCGATCCACGCAGTCGTCCGCGATCACCGGGATTTCCCGGTTCGATAACGGCAGCATGACCGTCTTGCCGATCAGGTGAGCGTAGCGCTCGCCCTTCGGATGGACCATCACGGCCGGTGTCGCCGAGCATGGTTTCCGGGCGCGTGGTGGCGACCGTGACGTGTCCGGAGCCGTCCGGCAGCGGATACTGGATGTGCCAGAGGCTACCGGCTTCTTCTTCGCTGGCGACTTCCAGGTCCGAGACGGCGGTGCCCAGCACCGGGTCCCAGTTCACCAGCCGTTTGCCGCGATAAATCAGGCCTTGCTTGTACAGCGTGACGAACACATCCAGCACGACGGGCGACATTTTGTCGTCCATCGTGAAATATTCTTGCGACCAGTCGATGGACGCGCCCAGGCGGTGCACCTGCCCCGTGATGGTCGAGCCGGATTTCTGTTTCCATTCCCAGACGCGTTTCTCGAGTTGCTGCTCCACCACGATCTGCGTGG
>LGTG01000044.1 GCA_001190015.1 Candidatus Burkholderia crenata | reverse complement strand
CGGCGGCATGCCGCCGGCTTCGCGAAACCATCGCGGACCAAACGATTGTGACACGCCGCAGGCCAGCGCTGCAGCGTCACTTTCCATTCCCTCGGCAATAAATTTCCAGAACGCTTGCTTCGTCTCAAACTGATTGACACCTGGCCTGCCCGGCGATGGCATCACTGGCCTCCCGGTCTGTTGCGAGCTCCAACTCCGCGGTCGCCCCATTTAACACCTCCAAATTTCGAGATGTTGCAACGACCGGTTGAATTCGCCATGTGTTCCAGGCGACCCGCGCCGCCTTCAGGCATGGCATGGGCGCTTATTTGTCGGATCGATTTTTTTGGGCACGTTCGAACGATGACGACGAGATACCGCCCGTGGTGGTCGATACACCCTCCGTTGCGCCGGGCGAAGCCCACCAACTGATACTTTCCTGGAGCGAGACTGACATATGCCGCTGCGCAAAACATCGCTCCACCCGCTCAAGCCCAGCCCCGGCCCCATACGGGTCGGCTGCGCTGGCTGGTGGGGTATCACGGACGCGGTCGCGGAACACTTCCCCGGCGACGGTACTCACCTCGCCCGTTATTCGCAGATGCTGACCTGCGTCGAAATCAACTCCAGCTTTTACCGGCCGCATCGGGCGGATACGTCGCTGGTGTATTTCCGGCTGCACGGCTTGCCGGAGATGTACCAGTCATCGTACGAATACCCCTACCTCGATGCCCTCGCGCTCACGCTGCATGACCGGGCAAAAAGCGCACGAAGTATGGTGCATCTTCGACAACACCGCCGCCGGCCACGCCCAGTTCAACGTGCGTCCGAAACGCGCTACCGTCAGGGAGAAAGCCGATGCTTGAGTGCAGAAAATGGCTGGGTGCGCGGCTTATTGCAGGTGCGCTGGTGGCCGTCAGTTCCGCTGCGGCATTCGCCCAGACGGCTCCTGCTGCAACTAACACGAATTCGAACGCTACGGCCGTCGGCAACGGGACCTTTTTGCTGACCATTTTCCTGAAGCATGACCAGTCGAAAACGCTGCCGAAGATCAACGAACAACTGAAAGAGAGCAAGGCTTATTCAAGGCGTTTCCGCCACCGGGCGTTGAGGTGGTTTCGTGGTACGTGATGATGGGTATCGGGCCAGGTAGTCACAGTCACGCTGCGCGTTCCTGCCGATAAATATATCACGCGATCGAAAATACCGCGTGTGGAGGCTACCGGACCGAGTTCTATCCGACCTACGACTACAAGGCGGTCGCCGAACAGATGCGAGCACAGAACAACAAGTAGCGGGGCGTTTCTCAAGCCCACAAAAAAACCCGCATCGTTGCCGATGCGGGCTTTTTTTGGGGCAAACACCGGGCTCCCGAAGA
>LGTG01000522.1 GCA_001190015.1 Candidatus Burkholderia crenata | reverse complement strand
CGGGCTCGCCGCACGGTGCCTGGCGCACCAGTTGCAGTCCGGCGCTCAACATTGCGCTGTCTAATCGTTACTTTCGGTCCCTTGGACTTCCCTCGGTTGGCCCGTCAGCCGGGTAACCGGTCCGAACCACCGTGTACGGACCCGTACGCACGGTGGTGTGTGGGAGGGGTCGGGCCGCGAGGCCTGCCCCTATCCCGATTCTCGGCTCCTACAAAGGACTTGGAAATCATGAGCAAGAGTGAGAGTAGTTCGGATGAAGCAGCCGTTCTTCATATGATGTGCGGCAAAATCGCGTCGGGAAAAGCAACGCTGACAAAACGCTTGGCGCGCACGGAGAATGCCGTGGTCATCAGCGAGGATAGTTGGCTAGCAAACCTCTATCCAGGCGAAATCCGCACGCTGGATGATTATGTACGTTGCTCGGGACGCGTTCGGCGAGCGCTTTCCGACCACGTCCAGGCATTCCTGTCGGCCAGGGTGTCTGTGATCCTCGTTTTCCCTTCAATACCATTAACAGCCGTGCATGGGGACGCGAGTTATTTAGCGGCGCCGGCGTGGGACATCGACTTCACTACCTCGACGTCAGTGATGAGATTTGCAAGACCCAGCTCAGGGCTTGGAACGCCTCAGGTGAGCATCCGTTCGAAACGACCGATGTGTTCGAAACGACCGATGTCTAGTTTGACCAGATAACGCAGTATTTTGTTCCGCCTTCGACAACCGAGGGGTTTCAGATCGTGTTGCATGTTCCTGCGCAGTAAGCCGCGGGCGAATTCAACCGCTCGTTGCAACATCTCGAAATTTAGAGGTGTTAAATGGGG
>LGTG01000521.1 GCA_001190015.1 Candidatus Burkholderia crenata | reverse complement strand
TGTTGCTCATCGCCTACTTTGACCAGTTGGGTTTGCCTCCACTCATAACCTCAACTTCTCGAACCGCCCGGTACGGACCCGCATGTCGGGTGGTGCGGCAGGGGCACGGCCTTATGGTCGTCCCCTATGCCGATCGGCGAGAAGCGGATCACACCGTCTTCGTTGTGGGTATGGCGCCCGAGTTCGCCTTGCAGCCAGAGCAGGTGCAAATGCGCCAGCGCTTCGCCGAGCGCGAACGTCATCTGGTGTACATCGAGCGGACGTTTGAACATGAGCGGCACAATGTCAGCGGCGCTTTGCGGTTTGATCGCGCAGGCTTCGCGCACTTCCTGCAAACGCGCGGCGTGATGATCCCGAAGCTGCCCGATGCGTGTATGCATGCTGCGAAACGGCTTGCCGTGCGAAGGGAGCACGAGTGTATCGGCGGGAAGGGATTCGTAGCGGTCCAGCGAACCCAGGAACAGCGCGAGCGGATTCCCCTCCGGTTCGATAGCAAACACCGACACGTTAGTGGATACGCGCGGCAGCACCATGTCGCCGGAAATCAGCACCTTCGTCTCTGCGCAGAAAAACGCGCAATGTTCAAGGGAATGCCCGAACCCTGTCACCACTTCCCAGTCACGGCCACCAATCTTCAGCTTATCGCCATCGCGCAGCCGACGATAAACCCGCGGGATGGACGGCACGAGGGTCGGATAATACGCATCGCGCTTGCGCAACGCTTCAAGCGATGCCGGGTCCGTCATTCCGTGCAGAGCGAAGTGCCGTGCGGCGTGCTCGCCGCCCGCGTCAGAACCGTCGCCGGCGGACATCACGCGGCCCATTGCGTACTCGCCGAGCGACATCCAGAGCCTGACGGGGTCCCATCGTTTCTTCTCGCCGCCATTACAGATCCAGTCCGCTAGACCCAGGTGATCCGGGTGGCAATGCGTGACAATCACACGCAGCACCGGCAGCCCGTCAAGCAGCGTGTCGAAGGTGCGTTCCCAGTTCGCCCGGATCGTTTCGTCTGAAATACCGCAATCGATAATGGTCCAGCCCGCCACGCCGTCGATCTCGTCGCGCATGACCCACAGGTTGATGTGATCGAGCGCGAACGGCAGCGGCATGCGCACCCAGAACACGCCGGGCGTGACTTCCATCGTGTGGCCGCTTTCAGGAAGACGGTCTGCGAAAACGTAATCAAGTTGCTGTTCGAGCGGGTTCATGCGGGTCGGGTCTCCGGGTTGTCAGTTGTTGCATTGCCGCCAAGTTGGCGCTAACGTTACTCTGCATTTTAACGTCGGCTTCAGAAAAGCGCTGGGAACCTTGCAATTTGGCGAATTCAACCGGTCGTTGCAACATCTCGAAATTTGGAAGTGTTAAATGGGGCGACCGCGGAGCTGGAGCTCGCAACAAACCGGGAGGCCAATGAT
>LGTG01000520.1 GCA_001190015.1 Candidatus Burkholderia crenata | reverse complement strand
ACGCCCTCCCGTGAACGCTAGCTTGACCGATGTCGACGATCCATTCTGAGCACGAGCAGGCCGACAACCACGGGCTACCAGCAACGGCCCCCCTGGTCAACTTCGCTTCTATTCAACCCAACGCCGCCCGTTTTTAGTGTTGGATTTGCACCGCCGCTAACACGGGAGCTCCTCCCGCACTGCACAACGATAAAATCTCCGCCTGCAATGAACTATTAGGTTCGAATCCAGTGGCGGCCTTCATGGCGTTAGCCTGGTCCCGGAATTCCCGTTTGAAAGGACCGTCACATTGAAACCTCGTTGATCCTGCATCCCGGACTCTCCACGTCCACGCGGCGCATGTGGCTCAAGCTCGAAAACCTGCAGCCCAGCGGCTCATTCAAGATGCGCGGCATGGGCTTGCTGTGTTCGCGGGCGAAAGCAGCCGGCAAGCGCCGCGTGGTTTGCCCGTCAGGCGGCAACGCTGGATTTGCGACGGCGTTTGTGGCGCGCTTGCTCGGCATGCGGGCTGAGATCGTGGTCCCTTCCACAACGCCCGAAAACACCCGCAAGCGGATTGCTGCGCTCGGCGCGACGGTGATTGTGCATGGTGATGTCTTGGGACGAAGCGAACGAACATGCGCTGGCACTCTCGGCGTCCGATGAAGTCGAGTACGTGCCGGCGTTCGATCACCCCGTGCTGTGGGAAGGCCATAGCACGATGATCGACGAGATTGTCGCGGTGCTGCCGCAAGTGGATGCCGTTGTGGCCAGCGTGGGCGTGGGCGGTTTGCTTGCAGGCATCTTGACCGGTTTGTTGCGCCATGGCCGCACGGATTGTCGCGTGATCGCGTGCGAGACGACGGGCGCGGCATCATTTCGTGTGGCGCTCGATGCGGGGCATCCGGTGAAACTGGATCGCATCGACAGCATCGCAAAGTCGCTTGCTGCGCTTCAGGTGGCGAGCTGGCCGGTCGACGCCATCAAGAAGTTTCCGCACGAGTCCGTTGTGCTACCGGATGCCGACGCCATCATAGGCGTGACGCGTTTCGCCGATGATCATCGGCAGCTCGTGGAACCGGCGTGCGGGGTGTCGCTTGCTGTCGGTTACCTTGATCATCCGGCGATTGCCGCCGCCCACGACGTGGTGATCGTGGTGTGCGGTGGAGTCAGTGTCGATGCGCAGGTGGTGGCGGACTGGGCGGGCTGATCGCTCGTGCCGGACCTGCGACGGGGACGCGTTGTGCAGCACAAACAAACGGCAGCGCAATTTCTAGCTATCCTATTCGTGTTTGTGTTTGATCGCCTGATCGTCCTCGTCCATGACGTTGCCGAAACCCGTCGGTACGACAACTAGCGGATGGGTACCCGCTACTTCATGGTTATAGGCAAGTGCGAAGGCCTCCGAAATAATTTTATCTACATCCTGCCGCATCATTGTCACCTCAAACGGCAAATGCGCAGCAAACGGGTCCCAGTCGAAGCACCCGACAACCGTCGATTGCAACGCATCCCAGGACAGCTGCGATGTGAACTGCACCAGCCCTTCAAACGCCGTGATCGAGTTGATGAACAAACCGGCGGGAAGCCGGCCAAGGCTCTCATAGCCGTGAGCAAGCGCTTGCCGGGCAGCGGACGCGTTGTATCCGCAGCAGTCCACCGCATTGGCCGCCGGGCTGATTCCCCGGGCTTCGAACGCATCGCGGAATCCGAGAATGAACTCCTCAGTTACGTACTCGCCGGCAACCCCGCCGAGGAAGACCAAACTCTTTGGCAATCCCGCCTCGCGTCCTCATTTTATCGATCAACTTCAGTGAGCGCGCGAGCACCGCCGCGGTTGTTCAAGACGACCGACGGCGCGCCGGGGCCGGGCAAGTCGACATTGATGCAGGACACGCCTGCCGCCGCACACAGTGAATTGAGAGGGGTAGAGTTTCGCACGCCGGCAATGAAAAGCACTTCGACCCGTTGCGACAGCAGCGTCTCGGTGACGCTTGTCTCTACCACCGGATCCCGTTGTGTACTGACGACGATAGGGCACAGACCCCGGCTTCTTGCCTGTTCTTCGAAGGTCTCAGCAAGCCCTGCAAAAAAACGATTGCGATAAGTGCGAGAATCATGCCGGCGAGCCCGAGCGAGAGAGCCTCAGTCCTCTGGCCCGCATGTTGACGTTGTACCCGAGCTGCTGCGCGTTCTCCAGAATCCGGTTAGCGGTTTCCTCCTTGATGCGGTAACGCGCCCAACTGCCGTTCAGCACCATGCTTACCGCAGTGACCGACGTGCCAGTCGCCTCGGAGATACCGTAGATCGTGGATTTGCGTCCCTTACTGCTGCGGACCATCTGAGTTTTCCCCTGCCAATTGCGTTGCACTGCCATTTACAGCATGACATGCTTCGGCCGGAAACCATACTAGGGTATTCGAGGATTGATTACGGTGCCTAAATGGATCGAATATTGATTTCATCGCTAGCTGAATGGATTTAGCAAATTGTTAAAGTTTAGCAATCCGGCCGGCGGTTTTGGGCGCGTCGTTCCGGTTCTTTCCGGTTGTGATTGCGCTTGTCATCCTGTTGACATTTGCCTCCGGCCGGAACCTGCTCGGCGCCAACCAGCACCTTGCCGTCGCTTTGTGAAGCGTGTTTTTACTTACTTACCGCGATGTTCCCGCGTTGGACACGGGCCCAAGGTCATGGACCTGGCGCTTACGCGTGACCTGCTCCAGAGCATGGTCTGGAGATCGGCTGTTCGCTTGGCCTTACGCTGGACGCCGACTTACCGACTATCGGGAGTCGGTTGCACGCGGTCTGGCATTGCTGGAAGAGGGCGTCAGCATTACGGCGGAACTCGGCGGCAAGTACTTCGGCGGCATCCTGTACGGTGCAATGGCGAAGTACCAGGCGCCGCACCGCTCAGGGAAGGCGCAACGCGGTTGACTCGCTCAAGCGGATTGCGGATTTCGCCTTGAAGAAGGATGTCACTCTCGGGCTCGAAGTCGTGAATCGCTACGAAAGCAACCTGCTCAACACGGCATCACAAGCGCTCGGCATGCTGGATGAAGTCAATGCACCCAACGTTGTTGGGCACCTCGATACCTATCACATGAATATTGAGGAATCCAACTTTGTGCAGCCGGTACTGGCATGCGGGAAGCGTTTGGGATAAGTCCACATTGGCGAAAGTAATCGGGGCTATCTGGGCTCAGGGACTATTGATTTTGCCCAGTTCTTTCATGCACTATCCCTGATGGCTATGAGGGCGTGGTCGCCTTCGAGAGCTTCTCATCCACCGTCGTGAACGAGCAACTGTCAAACGCGCTGGCGATCTGGCGGAACCTGTGGGACGACAGCATGGATCTGGCCGCTCATGCGTGGACGTTCATGGCCGGCGGCATCAACACTGCGGCTAAAGCCAGGGCGCACCATTAGCGAGATTTTGGCCAGACGGTGCGGTGCGCAAGGACATGGCACGCGACCGGGACAGTTGAATTGTTGCAGTCATGCCGCTGGCCGGGGCCGCGTCCCTTCTTCGTTTTGCGGCGAGGGGTACCGCATCAATCAGTTAGAACCCAAACAGGATTGTGCCGATGATCGAAGACCGTTTTCTCACGCGACTGCATCAGCTTGTGGCGAATGGCCGGCGTCGTATCCTTGGGCTGGTGGGTGCGGTGCCCCGGGCGCCGGCAAATCAACGCTGGCGCAGGCCATTCTCGAGGCACTGCCGGGCCGCGCGGCCCGCAAGGACGCCGAGGATACATTCGATAGTGCCGGTTACGCCGTGTTAGCGGCGGTGCAAATCCGACACTAAACGGCGGCGTTGGGTTGAATAGAAGCGAAGTGACCAGGGGCCGTTGCTGCTAGCCCGTGGTTGTCGGCCTGCTCGTGCTCAGAATGGATCGTCGACATCGGTCAGGCGAGCGTTCACGGGAGGCGCGCGTTGTTCGCGCTGTAGCTCGTGCAGTGCGAACTGGTAGTGCGTGCAGATCCGCTCGCGTAGATCGTCGATGAGTTCGACGATGGCGAGCGCTTGCTCGGCGGACCGGGCCCGGGGGGGGGGGGGTGGGGGGGG
>LGTG01000519.1 GCA_001190015.1 Candidatus Burkholderia crenata | reverse complement strand
CCCCCCCCACCCCCCCCCCCCCGCGCCCCCCCCGCCGACCCAGGGCTCGCCATCGTCGAACTCATCGAGGATCTACGCGAGCGGATCTGCACGCACTACCAGCTCGCACTGCACGAGCTACAGCGCGAACAACGCGCGCCTCCCGTGAACGCTCGCCTGACCGATGTCGACGATCCATTCTGAGCACGAGCAGGCCGACAACCACGGGCTAGCAGCAACGGCCCCTGGTCACTTCGCTTCTATTCAACCCAACGCCGCCGTTTAGTGTCGGATTTGCACCGCCGCTAACAAAAGCCGCACGCAGAACGCTTTTTCGAGATTGGGGCTAAAATGCGGTCTAAGCTGGCGCTGTTGCGCGTTGTTGCAAATTTGCCGAGTACGAACCAGGTAAGAACCGAGCACGCTCGAGGTTTCCATGTCAGAAAATTCACAGGTTTCACCGGGGCGCGGCAAGAGCCCGCTGCGCTATATCTTGATGGCGGTCGTCGCCGGCGTGATCGCGTGCACCGGCTATTTTGCGTTCGGTGGCCAGCAACGTGTTCCGGATGCCACGTTCACGTTGCTGTCGGGGCAAAAAATCTCGACATCGACGGATCTCAAGGGCAGAGTCTACCTGATCAACTTTTGGGCGACCGACTGCGAAACCTGCATGAAAGAGGTGCCGGCAATGGTCGACACGTACAACCGCTTCAAGGGCCGCGGCCTGGAATTCGTCGCTGTGGCGATAAAATACGACGCGCCGATGTACGTGACCAACTACGCGCAAACGCGCAACCTGCCGTTCAAGGTTGCGATAGATGACGGCAGCGCCGCAAAGCAGTTCGGTAATGTGCAACTGACGCCGACTACGTTTGTCGTGGATAAGGATGGCAAGATCTTGAAGCGTTACGTGGGCGAGCCGACGTTCTCGGAGCTCGACGCACTTCTCGACAAAGCGCTGAACGCAGCCTGAGGCAAGTTCGGCCTTACGCGTTACACGGTTAACAGCAAAATGCCCGCCGATGAATCGGCGGGCATTTTGCTTTTGGGGACGGGAAAAATACGCAGAACACGAGACCTCGCCTACCGCTCGACCTCCCCCTTGGCCGCCACAGCCCATAGCGCTTGATCTTCTCGTAGAGCGTAGCCTTCCCGAGTTGCAGCTGATAGGCTGCCGCAGCCACCACACCACCGCACTGCTCCAGCGCCTCCGCGATCACTCGGCAATTCGCGCGAATCGGCTGATTCGAGCCAAGCCGCTCCAGCACGCCGTCCTGCAGCACGCGCAGTAATTTCACTTGCAGCGCGAGCGGCATGCTTTCGATCTCATCGAGGAACAGCGTGCCGCCCGACGCATGTTCGAGCTTGCCGATGCGGCGTTTCTGCGCGCCGGTGAACGCGCCAGCCTCGTATAGCCGAACATCTCCGACTCGAACATCTGCTCGGGCAACGCGCCGCAATTCACCGCGATGAACGGTTTGTCCCGGCGCGGCGAGAGGTCATGCAGGCTCCGCGCGATCAGCTCCTTGCCCGCGCCGGTGTCTCCGTTGATCAGCACGGAGGCATCGGTGGGCGCGACGTTCTCAATCAGCTTGCGCACCTGTTCGATAGCCGGGCTGCGGCCAATTATTTTCGGCGCCATACTGCTCTGGCCGGCAAGTTCACGCCTTAGCGCGCGATTTTCGAGCACGAGTGTGCGACGCTCCAGCGTGCGGCGCACCGCTTCGATCAAGCGCGCCGGCGCGAATGGCTTCTCGATGAAATCGTAGGCGCCGTCACGCATGGCCTGGACCGCCATGGAGATGTCGCCGTGGCCTGTCACCAGGATGATGGGGACTTCGGACGCCTGTTCGTGGCATTGGGCCAGGAGGTCGAGGCCGCTCGCGCCTGGCAGGCGGATGTCGCTCACGATCACGCCGGGAAAACTGGCGTCGATCAGGCGCGATGCAGCGTAATCACGAATTCTGCGGCGTGCGAACGATCCGCATCCGCTTGCGTGCCTCGGGCCCATCCACTTTTATCTGCGGGATCAGATTGCGGGCGACCAGCGTGCCGCCTTAGTCCCGCGCAATAGCCGAAAAATCGCCAACCCCAGGCCCAATCCGGGGCCCATTTCCTTCGTCGTGAAAACGGCTCGAACAGGCGCGGCAGGACATCGGACGGAATGCGCCTGGCCCGTTTTCCCGCACCACGATATCGACAGTCATCTCGTGCCTCACCAACTCGATCTCGATACGAGCACATCGCACGCGACCACGGCGTCCAGCGTATTGCCAATCAGGTTGATCAGGATCTGCTCGAGCCGCAGATCCTCGCAGCGCGCATACAGCAGCGGACAGTCGGCGCGTTCGTTGGCATCGAAGGCGAGCACCACGTTTTTCATGCGCGGCTGCAACATCGCGAGCACGTTGCGCAACGCGCGACCGACATCGGTGCGCGCGTTTTTCGGGCGGGCCTTCGCCACGAACGACTTCAACTGATTCGTGATCTTTCCCATTCGCTCGGTCAGCGCGGCAATTGCCTCGAGGTTCTCATGGGCCGCCACGTGATCGCCACGTTCGATCAGCACGCGGGTGTTGTCGGAGAAACTGCGTAACGCGGCGAGCGGCTGGTTCAGCTCATGCGTAATGCCCGCCGCCATCTGACCGAGCGCGGCGAGTTTGCTCGCCTGGATAAGCTCGTCGTACGCGGCGCGCAAGTCCTGTTCGGCCCGCGTGCGCTCGCTCACCTCCTTGGTCAGCAACGCATTCGCCTCCGATAAATCCGCCGTCCGCTCCGCGACGCGCTCGTTCAGTTCGGCATAGGCGGTTTGCAACAGCGCGCGGCGGCGGATCATTTCCCGCACACGGGCACGCCGCATACGCCAGTAAAACGCGAGCAAACACAGCGATACGAACACCAGCGCCGTCACAATCGTCGCGCTCCACGCGGCATCGACCGCCGGATCGAGAGGCACCATCGTCATCAAATGCCAGTCGGGCTCGCCCAGTGCGCGCTGCGTCGCGAGAAAACTCGGCGCGTCGCGCCCGTCTCCCACACGCACTTAGTTCAAGCAGTCATTGCAACACCATCATTTAGGTTGCG
>LGTG01000518.1 GCA_001190015.1 Candidatus Burkholderia crenata | reverse complement strand
AGTTGAGGATAAACAGGTATCCCAGCAGGAATACGACAGTGAGCGAGTCGCGCACGAGCGTGACAACCACGCTCTGGAGCATGTTGAGGATCTGGTTCACCTCGAACACCATAGCGTTGATGATCGTGCTGGCCGTTTCCCGCTGGAAGAAACCGGCGCTGGTGTGGATCATCCGGTCGAACATCTTCAGGCGCAGTTCGAACAGGATCTTGTTGGTAACGTAGGCAAGCAGGTAGCCCGACGCGTATTGCGTGCCGCTCCGCACGACCGCGAGGCCGACCACCGCTGCCGGCACGATCCACTTGGCGTTGGCACTGCCTTTCGCGCCAAAGCCATGATCGAGCAGCGGCTTGAGCAGCATGGGAATCCCTGCCTCGCTCGCGGCAACGAAACCCATGGCGATCAGGCCCAGCGCGACAATCCAGATCAGGGGGCGGATATACGGCCAGAGCCGGTTCATCACCGCGATCGGCGAGGTGGTTTGCCCCCCGCCGATCGTTTTGCTCAAGGTTGGCTTCTGACTCAAAAGGTGTCCTTAGTCGTAGGTCGGACGGAGCAGGACTGAACCTGCATCCGGGCGGCTCTGAGCGGGCCGAAGCCCGCCGACACGGCAAACCACTATTGTAATGCGCCGGACGACCTTGTCTCATTAAGAGGCTCGCCCGGGCAGGAAGCGCTGCTCGGTTAGTTTTGGGCCGCAATGGGGTGGGTTTGCCGCGTTTTTGTGAATCATCCGTCAAGGTGTTTCAGACCTGCGGATATCCGCCTGCGGCCCATGCCCGGTTAAAACAAACCGGCTTGCTATTGCTGCTGCGACAATGCTCGCCGCGCCGGCGCAACCCTCCCCGCCAGGCGTTCGCCGCGTCCGAGCAGGAACCCTGAAAAACACCAAAAGGCAAGCGCAGTGGTCTGCCACATGAAGTCGTCGGTGAAATTCTTTACAACCATGACGATTACCAGCGCCATGCCCGCCGAGCTCAGCCAGGGCACCACATGCCGTAGCCGCCAGAAACGCCGGATCAGCGCAAGCAGCAGCGCAACTTCCAGCACCACGCCTACTATCCCCGTCTCCAACCACGTATTCAAAAACAGGTTGTGCGCATGCGTCAGCGCCTGCGGCTCCGTCTCCAGCAACGCCCGCGGTATTTCATTCTGGAACACCCGCCCCGGCAACGGCTTGCCAAATCCAATGCCCGTCCATGTATGCGGCTCGCCTTCCCGGCCGTAGAACGCCCACAGTTTGGGACGAGTGTCGGAAGACATGACGTCGCCAATGCCTGCCAGCGCCTCGGGTACGTACACGTGGTCCCCGCCCACCATCAGCTCCCGTGCTGCGGGTTTCGGCATCGTATGGCCATAACGCAGCCGTGCGCTCAGTTCCAGCGTGCCGACCGCAGCCGCGCAGATCACCGCGATGCACACGCCGGCGACCAGCAAGTGTTTGCGATACAGCGGGTAGCACAAAATCACGAGCGTCACGGCCGCAGCCGGCCAGAAGAAACGGTTGAGCGTCGCCAGCCCGATCACAAGCGCCAGCACCAGCCCGCTCAGGCCGATCGGCCACCAGCGGCGATTCAGCATCAGGCCG
This sequence comes from Candidatus Burkholderia crenata, assembly GCA_001190015.1. GTDB lineage: Bacteria > Pseudomonadota > Gammaproteobacteria > Burkholderiales > Burkholderiaceae > Caballeronia > Caballeronia crenata. Next base: position 1,948 of record LGTG01000518.1, on the reverse strand, counting down.
GTGAACAGCGCCATCGAAAAGATGACCAGCGTGCTCGTGTGGCCGACGCGGTTGTAATAGTGGAGCAGGACATCGGCGGGATTCGTGGGCGGCTGCAGGCGGCCCCAGTAATACAGGCTGCCGGCGGCCAACAGCACACAGGCTACCCAGTTTGATCACCACGATCCGCTCGGGCTTCGTGATGCGCGTGCCCATCAGCCAGAACGCGAAAAATGACACCAGCGGATACAGCACTTCGTCGAGCCAGGCGTGCATGCTGTCGCGCGGATAGGGTGACCACGCGATCGAAGCGAGCGCCCATGCACTCCACGCAACAATAGGCCACAGCAACGGCCAGTGCAGCGGCGACGGCCGTTCCGAAGAACAAGCCGCGGCGATCGTGCCGATACCCACTAGCCCCAACGCCATGTTCTCGAGCGCGGTCATGTGGGCGAACATCGCGACAAACATAATCACCGAACACGCCACCCACAGGACGCGTTCCACCTCCACGCACGTCTTCGTCATTGCACTCCCGGAAGGACCGCCTGCAAGCTGTTGCAGACGACCTCAAGCGAAATAAATCCCATGCAGTCCACATGGTCACCGAGCCACGCGACGCAAGTCGTCTTATTGCGGTCACAGCGGCGAGCCCAGGCCACGTGCCGTCTGAAAATATCCGGTTGATCGCGGCAAGGCATGTCCGCGATAGTAACCGGCATGAACGGTGCATCGCGCCAGTAATTTCCCACGCCGTGTATCAATGCATTACCAGGGCCGAACAATGTAACCGTCGGCACGCCGGTCAGACGTCCGAGGTGCGCCACGCCCGTGTCCGGACAGACGATCGCCCGCGCGCCGGAGAAGAGGTGCCACACGTGTCCCAGGTCGATCCGGCCCGCGAAATTCAGGTAACGGCCGTCGGGATCGATTGTATCGATCAGCGCCGTCTCGCTCGGTCCGCCGCTCCACACAGGCGTGATCCCCCCGCTTCGACAAACGCCGCCAGCGATCGCCAGCGTTCATCGGGCCAGCGTTTGACCTCGGTACTCGCTCCCGGATGTAACACTACGTAAGGACTTCGCAACACGCTCGCGTCAGATTCTGACCACACCGCGGACGCAGGCGCCGGCCAGTCGCTCAGCCGATACGGCCGCGGCGGCGGCCCCGCCACTAGTTCGGCAGCGAGATCGGTCCATGCCGCGGGCGCATCGGGATACGGCACGGCTTCGTTAAGCGGGACGTTTTTCCAGGCGGGCGTGTCAGCAGCATGTCCGACGATCCAGCGGCATCCCGCCGCCAGCGCGAGCCACGCATGCCTATTATCCCCGGCCACGATGCCGAGATCGTACGGTCCCGAGCGCAGCACCGCGTTGACCGAGCGGAAGTCGCGCGGATCGAACGGAATTACGTCGATGCCAAATGGCCTGCCCGCGTAGAGCGGCACGATCGGCTTGGTGCAGGTCAGCACGATCTGCGCGTCAGGATATTGCGCGCGAAGTTTCGCCACGAGCGGCGTGAGCAGCAGCGTGTCGCCGAGCAACAGATGATGCGCAATCAGGATGCGCTTCAAGACTTGAGGCTTGCGGCGCAGCGGCTTCAACGCCAGCCGGGGCAACGCGCGGACGAAGATGCGCACGCGTCCGGAAAGTCGGCTCATCGGGTGGCGTTCCTACGTGAAATCCAGATTATGCCGGTTGGTCGTGGTGAGCCCGGGTTTTCATAACCGCCATACTACGAGACCGGCTGCGCTGATCGCGTCGAGCGACAAGCTCGACTTGACATCGGCGAACACGGCGCCTGGTTTCGCCAGCGCCAGCAACGCATCCGTCTTCACCAAAAATTCGCGGTGCGGAACGGCCAGCACGATCAGATCGGCGGGTTCCAGCGCGTCGAAACCGGTCAGCGTCACGCCATATTCATCGAATGCTTCCACCGCGTCCGCGAGCGGATCGTGAAGCTGAACCTC
>LGTG01000517.1 GCA_001190015.1 Candidatus Burkholderia crenata | reverse complement strand
GCCGCCATCTGGCGTCGCTTTCTGACCGCCGTTCACATCGCGCGGGCGCATGAGCTCGCGGGCCACAGCGGCGTCCGGTCCGAAGGGTGGCACCCAGCAATCAGGATCGCGTCCGGAGGCGGACATTGCTATTACCAGCATTGAGGGAAAGCGCCTATTCACTCAACGTGGACGGTTCTCGTATCGGCCAAGCCGGAACGCCGACGCCGTTGAATCTCGACTCAGCTTAGGGGCTCCGTCAGAGCCGGAGCGCCCGCCAGGATCTCCACCAGAAAGTCGATGAACACCCGGACCTTGGTGGGTGAGCGTCGGCCGGCGGGGTGGACGGCACTGATGGCCAGCGGGCCGGGGGCGTAGTCGGTCAGCACGCCGTGGACTGCGGGGGTAGGCCAGCGTACCGACGGTCGCGAAAGGCGCCATGGCGATGCGGCGTGCGATCATGCTCGAGTCGGTGAGCTCACCGTTGCGGATCGCCAGGTCGACACCTTCCTCGATCAGGTTGATGTTGCGCCCGGAGCCGGTGAGCTGGAAATGTCCGGATAGCGAGCGAAAAGCTCAGGGAGGCACGGCACTATGTAGATAGATGTAGAGCCGCCCGAACACCGGTGCGACGGTCACCCTGACCAGAGGCCGGACGGCGCGACTGGCCGCGGCCGACCAGGGACTCCGCCGCGCCGAATCCGTCGACCACCCGCAAGGCGGATTCGTAGAAGACCTGGCCGGCGTCGGTGAGGGTCATGCTCCCGAGGTACGGCGCAGTAGTTGCACACCCAGGTGAGCTTCGAGGACGGCGATCTGTTTGCTGACTGCCGACTGACCTACCCCGGCTTCCTGGGCAACCGCCGAAAAGCTGCCGCGTTCGACCACACGGACGAATAGGCGCATTGCGTCGAGCCGATCCATTGAAGATCCCCAATACTTCCTGTCAGAACTGAATTGTATTCCGGAATCCAGACTTCCGTGCCAAATGGAAATGGATGATCCTGTCGTCAGACGCGGCCGGAAGTGTCCGGCTCCAAGACCAGAGGGAAGTTCCATGACCACCGCCACCAAGACCACCTCCATTGAGACCCGGCACGTTCTGCCCGACGACGAGCGCCAAATCGAGCAGGCTGTGCTCGCCGAGATCCACCAACTGTTCTCGAACCCCACCGGCAATCAGCGCGAGACTTATGACACGCTGATCACCAAGACGCCTATAGCCGATGGCGTCACGCTGGAAGCCGTCGACCGCGACGGCGTCAGCGGCTGGTGGGTGCGGCCGCCCGCCCGGGCGATCCTCTTCCTTTTCACGGCGGCGGCTACATGCTCGGCCAAGGCCTATCGCCGCCTGGCCAGCCAGGTTGCGGTCCGCGCGGGAGAGGCGGCGTTCGTGGCCAACTATCCACTGGCACCGGAGCATGTGTTCCCGGCCGCGCCCGAGGCCGCCGCCGCGGGTTCGCCGCTGGTTAGGCGACCAGGGCGTCTAGGAGGTCCACTGGTCGGCGACTCCGCGGGTGGCGGCCTGGCCCTCAGCGTGTTGGGCGATACGGTGAAGACCTCACCGGCGATAGCGGCCATCGCGGTCTTTTCGCCCTGGCTCGATCTGGCGATGACCGGCGCCTCGATCACCAGTCCGGACATCCGTGACCCCATCTTCTTCCAGCCGGAAATGCTTGCTGGGCCAGCCGCAGCCTATCTCGCCGGCGCTGATCCGAAGAACGGCCGGACGTCGCCGCTCTACGCCGTGTCCGAGGTTCTGCCACCGTCGCTGATCCAGGTGGGCAGCGACGAGAGATCTGCCGGCTGCGCGCCGCGCGCTCGACGCGGTGGCGACATTCCTGAGCCGTCACTGGGCATAGCGCGACGCGTTCAGGAGAGCAGCCGCGACCAGGTAGATCCCGGCGCTTTTGCAGGAGCGCGGCCTGAAGATGCGCCTTCAAGATTCCCTTAATCCGCGTTGAGATCGGCCGGTCTTGAAGCATCGGGGGCCGGTTTGCTTGATCACATCTCCTCAATGGGCCTCGCGCTCAAACCGGACATCTCGAATAGCTTGCGTCGAACCGTTATGATTGCGTGTCCGTCGCACCCCATACAGCTATTCAATCCGGATCACTGAGATGCCAGAGGAATCAAAGAAGATAGACTAAGTAACACCGCTCTTCATGATCCGCGGCTTGATGGGATCTATCGACTATTTTTCACCCGATGAACGGATGCCAGGAGTGAGCGTTCATACGCCCGACCTGATCGGATACGGCTCGCGGGCAGACTCCGACGCTCGCTCGATTACGTTCGACAATCAGGCAGCATCGGTTATCAGATATATGGAAGAGCAAGTCGGAGAGCCGAGCTGGTTGCTGGGCCACAGTGTGGGTGGTGCGATTGCAATGCTGGTTGCAGCAACGGCACCGAACCTGGTGCGCGGGCTCATTAGCGTCGAAGGCAACTTCACACTTAACGACGCCTTCTGGTGCCGGAAAATCGCCGCGCTCACTGACGAAGCGTGGAGCGCTGAACATCAGCGCATGCTCGATGATCCTGCCGCCTGGCTTCAAAACAGAGGGGTGACGCTCAGTCCGCAGCGAATCGCGTGGGCCAGCGATATCCTGCATAACCAGCCTCGCTCGACTATCGCGGCCACGGCTCGCGCTGTCGTGAAAGAAACGGGTGCACCGACGTTCCTTCAGCATGTGCACACGGTCATCGCCAATGGAACGCCGATCCACTTGCTTGCTGGAGAAAGGAAAGGTCAGCGTCCGGATGGAATGTCCCGGAGTGGGTCAAGTCTGCGTCCGTAAGCCACGTGATCCAGCTCGACACCGGTCGCATAATGATGCTCGAGCAGCCAGACATATTCAGCGATATTGTTTGCGCGATGATCGAGCGCTGACGTAGGCGCAAACGGCGATGAAGCTTCATTGCTTCATCGCCGTTGGGCACCAGCATCATCTAATCAGCATTCCGAATTAAACGACGGGTTCCAAAAGCAGCCGGTCACGGCCCCCGCCCTCATTTCCTCGCCATCGCTGCGGCGTCATCCATTCCCACTGGTTAAACGCCCGGGAAAACGAGTTGACCTCTTCAAAACCCAGGGACCACGCGATCTCGCCGGCTGCGAGATCCGTACTACCCCTAGCAAGCGGCGCGCTATCCGGCTGCGCACGCGGTCCAGTTGCTGCTGATAACTCGTTCCATCGAGCGCAAGCTTGCGTTGCAGCGTTCGCGTACTGATCCCCAGTTCACGTGCCAGCGCTTCAACGCTCGGCCGTTGGCCACGCATGCTCCGTGCGAGAACGGCATCGACGTGATCGGCGAACGTTTGCTCGCGGGCAAGCGCAGCCAGCCCAGCATCGAGTTGTGGCAGCACAGCGGCAAGCAAATCGACGTTATGCGTCACGAAAGGCAGCGTGAGACTTGCCGCATCGAACACCAATACATCGTTCGGGGCATCGAACACGATCTCGCAACCATAGTGGCGCGCAAACATAGTCCGGTTGGCCGCCCGCCGTGTCAGCTCCACGTGACGCGGTTTGATCGCTATACCCGATCCGCGCCGCGCCATGCCAGCGCTGACGCGAACGTGGCCGGCCGCACGTCAGGGACAAAACCGTCGGCCAGCAACCAGCGGAACGTCACAGCCGCCTCGTCACGCTGCACGATGCCACCACCTCTTCCGGGCAACTCAGCCGCTTGTAGCCCCCAAGCTTCTCCAACGCCTCGCCGAAGTTGGGCAGAATGCAGCGCCGCGAGCGACATTGCGTCGAGTTGTCCGTGCAAAGTTTCAGCACCAATGCGCAAGCCGATGGCCCGGTCCCCGCTCACCTGAGCAATGGCCTCCCACAGCGCGAAGTACTTCTGCGTCGTCAGCCGCAACCTGCCCGGCTCGGCGTTCGCAGTCGCCGGCACGGGCAAGCCCGCCGCGCGGAACGTGCTCGGCACATCCACGCCCAGCGTCCGCAGCCGTGCGAACAGTGCGTGAATGACCGGAACGCCATCGGTTTTCATGCGCTTTTCAGTCCTTGACAGGTTCCTTTTCGATCCCGAGTTTGTCGATCTGTCCGCGCCATTCAGTGGCGTCGCCGGCGTCCGTCGACAAGCTCACGTGACGCCACCTCGCGTCCGCCGCGCTGCGCGTTCCCTGCACTTACCCCGCTATATGCACCGCGTCGCTGCCGAGCAGCACAATCGCAGCGGCGCTTCGTCCAGTCCCGCAATGCAGAGGATCGCCTGCGCGGCTTTCGCGAGATCGCCGACTGGCCGATGTGACGCGCGGTATTCGAGCAAGGGCGCAATGCTCGCAGCGTAGTCCGGGCCGGGCGTGTAAATGGTCATCGACGAACCGGCCCAATCCGTGCGGAAGCCGCCCGGCTCCACGATCGTCACCTTGATCCCGAGCGGCGCGAATTCCTTCGACAACACCTCGGAGAACCCCTCCACGGCCCATTTCGCCGATTGATACGCGGCGCGGCCGGGCGAACCGACGCGCCCGCCTATCGATTAAATCTGGACTATATGGCCGCTGCGCTGCGTGCGCAGTATCGGTAACGCGGCGCGCGTCACGTTGACCACGCCGTAGAAATTGGTTTCCATCTGCGCGCGGAAATCGGCGGCATCGCCTTCCTCGATCGACGCGATGTTGCCATAACCCGCATTGGTGACGACGACGTCCAGACGACCGAAAGACTCCACGGCCTGCTGCACGGCGGCCCGCGCCGAAACGGGGTTCGTCACGTCGAGTGCGACGGCGCGCAGTCGCGACCAGATGATGACCTGCGGCCAGGACGGCCTTGGCCAATTCCTGGCCGATACGGCGGGAATTGCCCGTAATAAACCAGACTGAAGACATTGAGGTGCTTCCTTTAATGATGAACGAAAAGTGCTGTGTTCACCGGATTCTAAGAGCGCACTCCTTGCGGCACTAATCCGATCGCGCCAACGCCGCAAGTCTGGCTGGAGCCATTAGCCGTGGCGTGTCTCGCTGTCGAGATGCGCCATTTGCGCGGCAGCGTAACGGTCTCCGGCTGCAGCGCCCTTCGGCACGGCGTATTCGATTGCACTCAGGTCATCCGGCGTTAGCACGACATCCAGCGCTCCCAGCGCTTCGGCCAACGGGTCGCGCCGCCGCGCGCCGATCAGCGGCACGATGTCCGGCGCCCTGCGCCGCGCCCATGCAATCGCGATCTGCGCGACCGACACGCCCTTGGCTTCCGCAGTCCGCCGCAACGCTTCGACCAGTTGCAGGTTGCGCTCGGCATTTTCGCCCTGGAAACGCGGGCTATGCGCGCGGAAATCGTTGCCGGCCAGATTTTGCGTCGTCTGCCAATGGCCGCTGATCAGCCCGCGCGACAACACGCCGTAGGCCGTTACGCCAATGCCGAGTTCACGGCACGTCGAGAGAATATCGCCTTCGATGCCCCGGGAAATCAACGAGTACTCGATCTGCAGATCCGCTATAGGGTGTACGGCTGCCGCGCGCAGGACCGTCTCGGCGCCGACCTCGGACAGCCCGACGTGACGCACGTAACCCGCGCTTTCACCATTTCCGCTATCGCGCCCACGGTGTCCTCGATCGGCACATTCGGATCGAGCCGCGCGGGCCGGTAGATATAGATGTAATGCACCCCAAGGCGCTGCATTGAATACGTCAGGAAGAGTTCTTCACAGCCGCTGGCCTCGCGTCATAACCGACCCAGCCGCCGGCCGGAGAATTTCACGCTAATGACGACGGAATCGCGTTTCGTGCCCTTCAGCGCTTCGCCGATCAACGCTTCATTGTGGCCACTGCCATAGAAATCACCGGTATCCAGAAGCGTGATGCCGGCGTCGAGCGCGGCGTGAATCGCGGCGATGCTTTCGCTCCGGTCGGCCGGTCCGGACATGCCCATGCAGTCAAGTCCAAGTGCCCATACGCGTGGTCCGGTCGCGCCGAGTTGCCGATAATTCATGTCAAGTCTCCTGGGTTGGCATCGCGTGATTGCGAGCGTTCGAGAGAGTATGCGAGGCGTTTTGTCATGCGACAATCCGGCCTTCACAGCACGGGCTGTACGAAAAAACGCACAATGAACGATCCCGATCTTTCCGATCTCAGTGTCTTCGTTGCCGTCACTGAGGTGCGCAGTTTCAGGGCCGCGGCGCGCTTGCGCGGCGTGTCGGCGTCGGCGTTAAGCGAGGTGATTCGCCAGCTTGAAGCGCGCCTGGACGTGCGTTTGCTAAATCGAACTACACTACTCGCAGCGTCACGGTCACGAAAGCCGGCCAGCGCCTGCTGGAACGGCTAGGACCGGCGCTCGGCGAGATTGCCGGCGGCTCGATGCAATCAACAGTTTCGGCGACAGCCCGACCGGCACCTTGCGCCTGAATGTCCCCCGATTATTGTGGCCATGCACGTGCTGCCGCCCATCGTCGCGCGCTTTCTCGCGGCGCATCCGGGCATCACGCTGGAGGTGGTATCGAACGATACGTTTATCGACGTGCTGGCAGCAGGTTTCGATGCCGGCATCCGCTACGACGAACGTATCGAGCGCGATATGATCGCCGTGCCAATCGGCCCGCGCACGCAGCATTTCATGGCGGCGGACGCGCCGGCTTTATTTTGCAGCGCACGGATGGCCTGAACATCCTCGCGATTTGCTGGAACACGCATGCATCGGGCATCGGTTTGCAAGCGGCGTGCTGGCGGCGTTTCGAGCGCGATGGCGAACAGGTTCGATTCACGCCGAACGGGCCGTTGGTGGCGTCGGTGATCGAGCTTGAAGTGGGCGCCGCCACAGCCGGCCTGGGCGTGATCTATACGTTCGGAGAGTTCTTGCGGCCGGCGATACAAAGCGGCGCACTTGTGCCCATGCTGCACGAGTGGTGGGAGAGTTTTTCGGGGCCGTTTCTGTAAGCTACCAGAGCTACCAGAGCCGCACGCACATGCCCATGCCGCTGCGCGCGTTCATCGATTTCATTAAACAGGATTGAACCCGCGAGGATTGAAGGCGCGCGTGGCAGTTACCGTTCGGAGAAAAACGCCCGAATCGCCGCCAATGCGTTTTCAACCGCCGCGCGGTCCACATCCAGATGCGTGACCCAGCGCTGTTTGGTCGCGCTATACGTCGACGTAATTCCAATCCCGCGCGCCACCAGATGCGTCTTGAAGTCATCGGCAATCGTGCTGTCCACTTCCACGAACACGATGTTCGTGTCCGGCATCGTGACTTTCAATTGTTCGAAGGCTGCCGACCTTTAGCCAGCGTTGCTGCGTTGGCGTGGTCGTCGGCAAGACGCGCCACGTTGTGCTCCAGCGCGTAAAGCCCTGCCGCGGCGAGAATGCCGACCTGCCGCAAACCGCCGCCCACCATCTTGCGCGTGCGTCGCGCCTTCGCGATCAACGGCGCACTGCCGACCAGCACTGAGCCGACCGGCGCTCCCAAGCCCTCCGATAAACACACGGACACCGGTATCGAAAGAGCGGGTCAGGGTAGCCACCGGCGTGTCAAGCGCGGTCGCGGCATTGAAGATACGGGCACCGTCGAGATGCTTAGCAAAGCCGTGCCGACGAGCCAGCGCCGTCGCGGCTTCCATGTACTCCTGTGACAAAACCTTGCCGCCGATCGTGTTCTCCAGCGCTAGCAGCCGCGTGCGCGCGTAATGTGAGTCATCCGGTTTGATCGAGTCTTCGATCTCCGTCAGCAGCAGCGAGCCGTCCGCCTGATTGTTAAGCGGTTGCGGTTGGATGCTCCCCAGCACCGCCGCGCCGCCCGCTTCCCAGCGGTAGGCATACGCCTGCTGCCCGACGATGTACTCGTCGCCACACGCTCGCAATGCGCCATCAGCGCGACCAGATTCGATTAGCGTGCCCGACGTCACGAATACAGCCGCTTGCTTCCTTGCCAAAACGCTCGGCCATCACGGCTTCCAGTTGCGTGACGGTAGGATCGTCGCGGAAAACGTCGTCACCGACTTCCGCGGATGCCATCGCGGCACGCATGGCCTGGCTGGGTCGCGTGACGGTATCGCTGCGGAAGTCGTGCTGGATCGGGGTGCTCATTGCAGCTCCTGGTAGGTGGAGCAGGTATTTTGCCATCGCGGGGAGGAAGGTGTCGTGCGGGCGAGTTGGCAGATCAAGCTTCTACGGAGGATATGTGATCTGGTTTCGAGCCTGAAGGTGACGGAAATCTTGTCGAAATTTATGAAATTCTTTATAGGTCTATTATATATCGTATAAATATAATCTATAACAACATGTATTTTAGTTTTTATCAAAAAATCAAATTTCTTCAGTTAATAATTAGCATGAGGTAGCCGTCGAACCTCGATCTGTGCGCCGTCATGGGCCCACTACAACGGCGTGCGCCCTGAAACTCATCGAATTTCCGGACGCCGCTTCAGCGACCCCCACGACCCACGCTCAGCTACTGGTTCCCGGCAGACTCGTCGCAACCTGCTTCGGCTTGCAGTCCGCATTGTATTTATCGATGAGTCGCTCCCGAGCCTGGGTGATATCGAGCGAATAGTTGTCGATCCCCGGCCGGTAGCCCACCGACTCAAGCTCCGTAAGTTCGCGCATCAGCACACGATGTGTGACCTCGCCGCGCGCTGGTTTGAACGGATAGGCGTTGCACTCGCGGGGAGTGAGCGGGTTCGAGGCCATTGCGCACGCGCTGGCCAGCATCAGTCCAAGGGGGAATTTGCAGGAGATCTTTATGAGTGTCTCCTCAAGTTTGTCATATCGCCTTGAGAGGCGATGCAGCCTAGCAGGCTGTTGAAAAGCGCCCTGTCATAATGACCGAAGCAGTGTTCAAGAGGTTTGCACATGCAATT